>CAZEGG010000133.1:0-8669 GCA_964511755.1 uncultured Desulfobacteraceae bacterium
ACCACCTGCCGGTACTTTTGCCGGCTCTCCTGAAGCGCCTTTTCCGCCCTTTTCCATTCCGTGATATTGTGGACCACAACGGTCGCCTTTACCGGCCTCCCATCCTGGTCAAAGGATATCTTCGAATTGGCGAGCAGGCACAGCTCCCTGCCGTCATTTGTCTTCACTTCATATTCAATATTTTCGGGCAGTTTTTCACCCGCGGCCAACCTCTCCATCCGATCCAAATGGAGTTCCTTGCTCCGGTCTGTCATAATATCGAAAAGATCCATGGCAAAGAACTCTTCCCGGGTATAACCTGTATACTTGGTCATCACATCATTCATGTCCGTGAACTTCCTTGCCGGAATATCCACCTCCATGATTCCCGCAGGGGCGTACGCCACAACCTGTCTGTACTTCGCCTCGCTTTCACGCAATGCCTGCTGTGCCGCGACCAGTTCCGTGATATCCCTGGAAATCTCGATAACCGCTGCGGGGTTCCCCTTCTCATCTTTCAAGGCCACGCTGCCGGTACAGTGAAAATAAATCTTTTTTCCAGCCTTATCGATAACCTGTGTATCTTGTTCGTAGATCTTCCCGTCCTCAAACACCTTCAAGGCAAGACAGGGGGAGGGCTCACACGGATCATTTCTGCGGTGATAGGCCTCGTAGCATTTTCTCCCCACGATGTCCTGCCCGAAAACCCTTTTTGCCGTCTCGTTGGCCCAGAGAATATTCAGGTCCCTGTCCATCATGCTCATGTGCTCCGGGATGGACTCCAGCACAGCCTCGAGCGTTGCCTTATCCCAGTTCATTCTCTTTCCGCCTTCTTGCATTCTTTTCAGCAAAACCTCCCCTTCACTGCCTCATTCAGGGAGAACCGGGCTCCTTCGCCTCCTCCTGGGCTTTCGGGCCTCGGCCAGTTTCTGATATTTGGCGCGGAGCCTTGGCCAAATGGCATACACATAGAACGTATGCACTACTGCCAGTCCCAGGATGAAAAAGAGAGCAATCCGCTGGTCCAGTTCATCCTCGGGCTTTACCGGCCCGAAGAGGACTGAACCCGCCACAATGCCGTACACAACAATGACCACGACGGGGATGGTGATCCCTCCCTTTATCCTGAAGCCCCTTTCGGCATCCCGCTCCTTGTACCTGAGACGGATCACCGAGAGGGCCATGACCATGTAAATGATACACTCGGTGGCGGCGATGACCAAGATCATGGAAAGCACGAAATGAGTCAGGAAACCATAGATCGTTACGAGAACCGCATACAGGCTCACCACGATCATGGCCACCCACGGTGTCGCATACTTTGGATGAAGCCTGGCAATGAAGCGGGGAATGGACCAGTCCCTTGCCATGGCGTAAAGAAACCGGGAGGCGGTCATGACGCCCGCATTCAGGGAGGTGAGGGAGGCCAGCAGGGCCATGACGATCATGAAATAGAGGCCAAAACCGCCCAGGAGTTTCTTGCCGTAGATGAGGTGCGGGATGGGGAGTCCCTCGGGTTTGAGGACCCAGGCAAGTTCCTCCTTTCCCAGCACCGAAGTCATTGCCGTGGAAAACAGGGCATAGGTAACGGCGAGCAGTCCCAGGGAGAGCATCATGCCTCTCGGTATGATCTTCACATCCGTGACTTCTTCGGAGATGGTGACCACCCATTCAAAGGCGATGAAGCAGGCGATCCCGATGGCCACCGCCTGGATGAACCCGTCCGCGCTCCCTATTTCGAGAGAATTGGGTATATGAAAATCAATCCGATAAAAACCGTACACGGAAACCAGGATGAGCCCCAGAAACATGGTGTAGGCTATGATGTCCTGGGCAGTCCCGGCGATCCGTATGCCCCGGAAGTTCAGATAGAGGAGGACCAAGCCGAACGCAATTGCCCAGACTACCGGCGGCATGAAGGTAAACCCCTGGCCCAGGGCCTGGGACAGGACATATATTTCCGCCCCCACAATGGAGAGCTGACCCATTACGTAGACACCGGCAATGATGATGGCAGCTTTTTCTCCGAACGCCTTTTCTATGTAGAGCTTTATGCCGGCCGCTGAGGGATACATGGAATTTAGCTCGGCAAAACAGGAGCCCGCCAGCACCGCCATAATGCCGGAGGTCAGGATGGCTATCCACGCGGAATTCCCGGCCAGGTAGCTGGCTAGTTCCACGAACGCCACATAGTTCACCGTGGCAAGTGCCATGCCGGCACCCGTGGAAATTACGGTCCGCAGCCCGAGGGCTCTCCGCAGCTCTGTCATGGGACCGGCCTCACACCTTTACGTACGACGAGTTTTTTCAAAATGCTCCTCCTGGCTCCTGATCTCTTTCAGGGACCTGTCTATGGCCTCGAGGACGACGTCAACTTCCTCGCCGGTGATTACCAGGGTCGGCATAATCCTGATGATCCTGGGGTTGTTGAAGGTATAAATGGTTATGACGCCGTTTCTCCTGAGTTGATAAACCATCCGGGGACCGATACTGTCATCCGGGAACTCCATGCCCAGCATCAGACCCTTTCCCCGCACATCCACGACCAGGTCTGGGTACTTTTCGCGGATGGATGTGAGCCCGTCCATAAACCGCTCGCCCATTTTCCGGGCCCGCGCGGGGAGGTCGTTCTTTTCGATGTACTCGATGGCCGCCAGAGCCGCGAGGCACGCCAGGGAGGTCCCGCCGAAGGAATTGATGATAACGAAAGGATGCGTGACGAGGAAATCGCTGATTTCTTCGGTGAAAACAGCGCATGAGATGGGATAAATCCCCCCTGAGAGGGACTTGGCAAGGACCATGATGTCAGGCGTCACCCCGCTGTGCTCCGCGCAGAACATCTTTCCCGTCCGGCCGAAACCGGTCTGCACCTCGTCAAAGATGAGGAGACTCCCGTTTTCGTTGCACAGATCCCTGAGTGCACTGAGATAGTCGTCATCTGCGGGGATAATGCCGCCTTCCCCCTGGACCGGTTCGAGCAGGACGGCCGCCGTATCCTCGCCCATGGCCTCTTTCACCGCGTCTATGGCATTGAACCGCACATGGCGGTAGCCGGGGGCCAAAGGAGCAAAGGGGGTCTTGTACACATCCCTGCCTGTGGCGGGAAGGGCGAATCCCGTAACCCCATGGTACCCGTTCTCCATGCAGAGGATTTCGCTCCTGCCCGTGTGCCCCCTCGCCAGCTTCACCGCCACTTCAATGGCTTCTCCGCCGCCGCAGCAAAAAAGTGAGACCTTCAGATCTCCGGGCGTAATCTCGGCGAGTTTTTTGGCGAGCAGGCCCCTTTCCCGGATGATGCTTATCCAGCCTCCCATGTCATACACATCAAGAGCCTTCTTCAAGCCTTCCACGATTTCGGTATTGTGGCGGCCCACGTTGAAGATGCCCGCTCCCGTCACGCAGTCTATGTATTTCTCGCCCGAGACATCCCACACGCAAGCCCCCTCCCGTTTCGCTTCAATTATGTCGAGGCTTGCATTCTTGAACATCCTGAGGGCAAAGGGGTTCACATATTCCCGGTAATTGAACTCGGTCTCCTTGCGAATCTTTTCCGGGTCCGTTTCACGGAGGATGTCGTCAATAACGGACATATCACACCTCCGGCCAGATGACCGCCGTAATGGCATCGATCCGCATGACGTCTTCCTGGCTGCCTTTTACCTTGATCTCCCCTTTGAGGTATTTCTGAGTCGGATTGATGTCTCCCCAGAACATATCGCAAAGGGTTTCGCTGTCCGTCTCGATCACCACGTCCGGCGTTCCCTCGGTCTCCCTTCCGTTCTTGACGATCTCTCCCTCCACCACGGTCATGGTAAAGGCATCGCCCGTATCCGAGGCCTTGTAGTGAAGGACCTTCGACCAGTCCCGCTGCATCCTCCTGAGCCGCTTGTTGCCGTTGCATTGCTCTTTGAAATCCTCCAGGGCTTCCATGATCTCATCCGCAGTTGCCATCTTTCCCTCCCCTCCTGCAAATCTGTCTTCTCATCCTTTGTCCTTTTGCCCTGCGCCTTACGCCTTGCGCCTGTCTTCTTCAGTATTTCTCTATTCCCCCCTGTTTCATGATCTCCGCCATGGCCTTGTCCAGGGCGTCAAGGACCTGGTCCACTTCTTCGGCCCGGATTTCGAGCACCGGCATGAGCCGCATCACCGAAGGCTCATTCCCGGTATAGATGGCCATGACGCCGTGCAGCGCAAGCTGGTAGCTCATCCGCGGTCCGATGGAATCGTTGGTGTACTGCAGGCCCATCATGAGCCCCTTCCTTCTCACCTCGATCAGGAGTGCCGGATAGCGCTTCAGAAGATCGTCAAAGCCCGCTTGGAACCTCTCGCCCATGGCCGCAGCATGCTCGGGGAGCCTGTTCTCGACGATGTAATCAATGGCCGCCATACCCACCATGCAGCCCAGATCCGATCCCCCGAAGGTAGAGAGATGAATGAACGGATGGGTCATGATAAAATCATTCAGTTCATCCCGGTATATGGCCGCCGAAATGGGATAGAGATTCCCGCCCAGAGACTTTCCAACGGTCATGATGTCAGGCACCACCCCTGTGTGCTCGCAGCAGAACATCCTGCCGGTCCGACCGAAACCGGTCTGAATCTCGTCAAATATGAGGACGATCTCCTCTGCATCGCAGAGCCGGCGCAATCCCCGCAGGTACCCCTCAGCCGCCGGATGGATTCCACCCTCGCCCTGAACCGGCTCGATGATGATGGCGGCGGTTTCTCTTGTGACCGCTTCCTTCATGGCCTGCAGGTCGTTGAACGGCACGTGTTTGAATCCCGGGACCATCGGGTAGAACGGCTTCCGGTACTCCTCCCTGCCTATGGCGGCGAGGGAGAATCCCGTGTGTCCGTGGTATGCCTTGAGGGTGGAAATGACCTCCGTTTTCATGGTGTATCCCCTGGCAAGCTTGATGGCGAAGTCGTTGGCCTCGCCCCCACCCGTGCCGTACATGACGTACTGCAGGTCGCCGGGAGTGATTTCCGCCAGTTTCCGTGCAAGATCGGCCTTCGGTTTGCTGCACAGCAGGAACTCGCCCAGATCATACTCGTCAAGGGCCCGCCTGAGCGCGGCGATCACCGCAGGGTTTCTCCTGCCCACATTAAAGGATCCTGCCGAGGTGATGCAGTCGATGTATTTCTTCCCGGTCGTGTCCCATACAAAGGACCCCTCACGTCTCGCTTCAATGATGTCGAGCCCTGCGTTCTTCAGGACCCTGACCTTCTGGGGATTCACGTATCTCGCGAAATCGGAAAGCGCCCGGCTCTTGAGCTCTTCAAGCTTTTCCTTCTCTTTTTCCATCTTGTCCTCCTCAGACTCCGTCTGCCGGCTGTGCAGATTTGCCCATTCAAGTCATCAACTCGCTTTCAGGTCGATTATCCCAACATGGCTTCAATCTTTTGCGCGATCGTCTCGGCTTTGGGGAGCATGGCATTTTCCAGGTTCTTGGCATACGCGATGGGACACTCCGGAGCGGCAATCTTCAGGGGCGGCGCCTTCATCAGGCTCAACCCTGCCACGGTCACCCGGGATATCACCTCCGAACCCACACCGCCGGTGAAATATCCTTCCTCCACCGTCACCAGGTGCCCGGTCTTGGCCACCGAATCCAGGATAGCCCCTGTATCCATGGGGTAAAGCGTCAGGAGGTCGATAACCTCCGCCTCGATGCCCGCGTGTGAAAGATGGTTTGCCGCCTCCTGGGCGATTCCCACACCCAGCAGATACGTGACGATAGTCACATGCCTTCCCTCCCGGACAACCCTGGCCTTTCCAAGGGGAAGGAGATACTCCTCCGCGGGCACCTTTCCCGGCTCGGCGTACAACAGCTTGTGTTCGAAAAACAGCACCGGATTGTCGGACCGGATGGAGGATTTCAGGAGGCCCATGGCGGTGAAGGAGTCGGAAGGGGCCACAACGATCAATCCCGGAATGCCGAAGAAAAACCGCTCCATGGACTGGGAATGCTGGGCAGCCATGCCGATACCGCTCCCTACCGGGGTACGGATAGTGAGGGGAATGGACACCTGCCCGCCGGTCATGTACCGCAGTTTGGCAGCCTGGTTCAGTATCGGGTCCATGCAGCAGGTCAAAAAATCTCCGAACAGGATTTCGGGGACGGGTCTCATCCCGGTCATGGCTGCTCCGACCGCGCCGCCGATAATGGCGTTTTCGGATATGGGCGTATCGATGATCCGCTCGGGCCCGAACCGCTCCACCAGGCCGGCGGTGACATTAAAATATCCGCCCAGGCGCACATCTTCGCCCCAGACAAAAACCCTGTCATCACGTTCCATCTCCTGCGCAAGGGCCATATTGACGGCCTCGGAAACCGACCTGTCTTCCCGGCCACCGCCGATGGCAAAGGATCCCGAGAAGAGTCCCGGGTCCTCCGGGGAATAGACATCAGCCAGCAAAGCGTCTTTTCCCGGCGGTTCCGACTCCCTGGCAAAACGCGCCGCATCTTCTATTTCTTCATCAATAATCTTCTTTATCTCAAGGAGTTCTTCAGGGGAGAGCACACCCTGGTCGATCAGATTCCTCTCCAGTTTCAGAACCGGATCGTTCTTTTGGAACTCCTCTTGTTCCCCGGCCGGCTTGTAGTCCTGGGGATCGCCTTCCATGTGCCCGTGCCACCGATAGGTCATCAGCTCCACCAGGCGGGGTCTGCCGTCGGATCTCATTTCTTCGATGATGTCCCGGAAGCTTGAAGAAAGCTGCACCACATCACGGCCGTCAAGACGGTATGCCTCGACCCCGTAGGCGGCTGCCCGGCCCCTGATATCCGTCACGGCCGAATGGCGGTCAATGCGGGTAAACTCGCCGTAGAGGTTGTTTTCCACCACCACGAGGACGGGAAGATTCATAAGGGAAATCATGTTCATTGCCTCGTGGAACATCCCCTGGTTGACTGATCCGTCGCCGGAAATGACCACCGAGATCCTCTCCTTCTTCCCTGATTGCTTGATGGCAAACCCCGCGCCCAGGGCCAGGAGGTACCCGGCGCCGACAATCCCGTTGGCCCCGAGAACGCCGATGCTCCCGTCGGTCACGTGCATGGACCCGCCCTTCCCCTTGCACAGCCCGCTTGCCTTTCCATAGAGCTCTGCCATCATCTTCTTGATATCCGCTCCTTTGGCAATGATGTGGCCATGGCCCCGGTGCGTGGTGTTGAGGTAGTCCGAATCCCTGAGATTCATGCATACTGCCGCCGCTGCAGATTCCTGACCAAGGGAGAGGTGGATGGCTTCGGTCGGGATTTCTCCTTCCTGAAATGCCTTGGCCAGATGTTCTTCAAATGCCCGGATCCTGTACATGGTCTTCAGGAGGTCTTCCGGAGAGGCAGATCGCTCCTTGCGGGTTTCCTGTGAGGAGGCCGTATCCGGTCGAGCTTCAGCAAAGGCCAGGGGGAACCGGGGGATGGCACCGCGGTCGTATGTGCGAGGGCCCTTGCGGGCAAACAGCCTGAAGGAACGTCTTTTCCTCTTCTTTTCGGAGGACCCTGCCTCCACCAGGTCGGCTTTTCCCATGCGCCTCAGAATCACCGGGTAGAGGGCAAAGGCCGGCTTCAGGGCCGGGAGGAGTTTGAGCGCTTTTTGGACCGATCCCTTTGCCACCACCTTTCTGGTGGCAATGGCCACGGGCACATTGAGCTGCTCCATCCAGAACCGGTGGCTGGTCTCGGAGGTCTGGATCATCTCCACGTCGAACGGGGTGCCCTCTTCGGGATCCCAGTAATACCTGGGGGACTCACCGCTGATGTCGATGAACAGTGCCGTTTTGAAATCCGTGAAACGGAATTTCACCACCAGTTTTTCACCCGTCACCTTATCCACGACAGCGGGCGTGGCAAAAATTTCATCCCACAGGGCGGACAAAATCGCGACCAGTTCATCCCTGTCTCGATATGGACTCATGACCTGCCTCCCTTCTTTTTCTTCGCGGGACCGGGTTTAACACCAGATATCGTGCGCCGGTGAGGCATCAATCGGTTTCGTCTCGAATGGGTATCTACTCAGTACGAGCAAAAGACTCGATATATGGAAAAAGCGGCCTGCGGCCGGGAAAAGGCTATCCCCCGGCGCGACAAATCATTGCGGAGAAATATGGGAAGGGCACTGGTTAATTCTCACAATATTCCAGGACGAGGCCGTCAACGTCGAGTTCATCGGGATCGAAATCTTCGAAGCCTCCGTCGAGATAAGAAATTTTGCCGCGGTACTCTTCCAGCAGGACAAATTCTCCATATTCATTGGTCTGGAAAAGGGCGTCCAGACAGGAGGCACAGATGGGTCCTTCCTGTTCGCTCTCCCCTTCCATGACATACGGTACCCAGCCTTCCAATATTGCCTCCTCCGGGGAGTTCATTTCCAGCCCGCAGATCGCGCATCTTATACTCAACGTTCAATACCTCGTATGAGAATCAAGGGTGGGAGAATGCATGGCACATTCTCCTTGTTCATCAAGGATTGCTTTTACATGGAAAAAGACATATTGCCAAGTAAAATCTTTGAATATGATCGGGGCCGGGAGAGCCCGGCTTTCGCTGCCCCTGAAACGGGCTTGTCTGGTTCCGTATCTCCAGAGTGACTAGAGTGACCTAAAATGCCTAAAGTGACTAGAGTTGATGAATTTTCCATTCTAATAGAAGAGCGAAGCTCTCAATTAACTCCAGATCACTTTAGTC
>CAZEGG010000134.1:0-8640 GCA_964511755.1 uncultured Desulfobacteraceae bacterium
TGGTCGGCGGCGAGGTAGGCACCAGAGGCACATACTGGGTGCCCACAAACTCATAACCGTCCTTTAGGAGATACGCTTTCATCTGGGGTATCTCGATCGATCTGCCCATGGCGTTGTCGGCGGTCAGGTAGGCAACCCGTGGTTTCCTTTTTTCCTTCCAGTTCGCTTTGAACCAGTCGGCGATGGCCGCCAGGGAGTCGGTATAAATGGGGTAATACGTGAAGATACTTTGGGGCGGCTTCAAGAGGTATGATCCGGTGGCCATGCTCGTGGCGCCCATATGGTCCGCCCACATCCTGTCTTTGAGTGCCAGCGCGATGGGAGAACCGGATATTCTGGCGACCAGCATGCCCTTGGCCTTGAGCTCCTCATAGATGGACAACGCCTTGGCCGGCTTGAGCTCGTCATCCCGCCACATCACCTGCAGTTTGATATCGGAGGGAAATTTCTGTTTTCCCCAGGGAGTCAGTATATGGTTGTCGTTCACGTATTTGGCGTAATCCTCGAAGCCGGCCAGCACCGCCGCTGAGTCCTCCGCAAACGGCCCGGTCAGAGACTGGGTGCCGCCGATGTACAGGGTTTTTGCATGGGCGGCGGGAACAGCAACTGCCGATAGCGCCACCGCAATAATAAATACCATCGCCAATTTAATTCTATCCATCTTCTCCTCCTCTTCTCCGGCTAATGGTTCATCCAGTTAAAGCACACCTTGACCTCAACCTTTGATTCATGCACCTCCTTCCCTCTCACTCCTGATGCGAAAAAGGCCACAGCCTGAAATAGGTCTTGATCGTCTCCCACCGGTGGGCGAGCCCCCTGGGTTCAAAAATGAGGAATATGATAATCACCAACCCGTGCATGATGAGGCCGAGTGACGCTGCCGCCTGGGGAGCGACGGCTGCCGACAAAATGGGTCCCACCATTGTAACCAGCTCATCCAGCAGTCTGAGGGCCACGGCCCCCAGAACAGCCCCCGTCGTACTTCCCATCCCTCCCACAATCAACATCCCCAGATACCACACTGAATCCATGAACGGAAACATGTCCGTACTGGCAAAACTGAAGTAATGAACGAGCAATGATCCCGCCACTCCCGCATACACGCAGCCGATGAAAAATGCCTGCAGTTTGTAATTCCAGAGGCTCACACCCATGACCTCAGCCGCCAGGTCATTGTCCCGGATGGCGATGAAGGCCCTGCCCGCCCTGGTCCTCACGATGTTTTTGGCCAGAATGGTAGCCACGCAGGCCGCTGCCATCACCAGGTAGAAATAGTTGGCCTTGGAAGTCAACGCGATATTCCCTATCCTCGGCGGAGGCACACTCAAACCGTCAGGTCCTCCGGTGATGCTGCGAAGCTGGAGAATAGTCCAGATAATGATGAACTGTGCGGCGATGGTGGCCATAATGAGGTAGAAGCCCTTTATCTTCAGGGATGGGAGGCCGAAGATCAAACCCGCAGTTCCTGCAGCAAGAGCGCCGCAGGGAAGAGCGACCCAGAACGGCACGCCGAGCCTGGCGGCTAAAATGGCAGAGGTATACCCCCCCACCGCCATGAAGCCGGCATGCCCTATGGAGATCTGACCGCAGTATCCGGTCAGGATATTGAGTCCGTGCACGCTTATGACGGCAATGCCCATCATGGTAAGGATGGTCAGCATCCTATCGCTGCAGAAAAACGGTGACGTGAACAGCAGGACGAGAAAAGCAACTGCGATTCCCCACTGGAGCCCGGAGCGAAATACCGCCATATCCTGGGCATAGGTTTCATGAAAAGTTCCCGTGCCTGAGCCCACTGGTTAAATCCTCTCTATTCTGGCCAGGCCGAAAAGTCCGTACGGCCTGAAGATGAGCACAATGATCATGACAATAAACGGAAATACCTGCGCCAGTCCCCCGCCGGGCAAGAGGGGGTCCAGGTACCCTGCTGCAACGTTTTCCAGCATTCCCAGTATGATCCCGGCAATTATCGCCCCGCCGATGGAGTCCACCCCTCCCAGCAGCACGACCGCAAATGCCTTGAGGCCCACATCTGCGAGTTCCATGTTCGCGCCGGAAACCCCGCCCAACAGGATGCCGCCGATCACACCCACAACGCAGGCAATGATCCATGAGACTGCATAGACGGTGGTCGCCCTGATGCCGACGCTCTGCACTACCTGGAGATCCTCGGCAGTGGCCCTCATTGCGAGCCCGATCTTGGTATACCGGAAAAGGAGCATGAGTATCGTCACACAAACGACGGACACGATAAGTCCGATCAAAGATTCCGAGGGGATGGAGAGCGCACCCACTTTCAGGGTTACCGTCGGCAGCAATCCATGGTACGCCTTATATTCGGCACCCCAGATCAACGTTGCCAGCCCCCCCAATATGGTAGCTAGGGCTATGGTCGCCATGATCACCGCGAGTACCGGCGCACCCAGAAGAGGCCGCAGGATAAGGCGTTCGATCAACAAGCCCATGATGATCGCCGTGCCGATGGCCGCTCCCAGGGCGGCCCATATAGGCAGACCGCAGGTTACCAGGAACGTATACCCCAGGTACCCCCCGATCAACACAAAGTGTCCCTGGGCAATGTTGAACACCTCGGAACATTTGAGAATGATCACGAAACCGATTGCGATCAGGGCATAGATCATGCCTTGGGCAAAGCCGGTTATCACTAATTGCAGAAGGAAGATCATCAGCCGGCTCCTTGAACAGATTCAATGCGAATCGTCGTCATTGTGTTTCTCTTCAGTCCGTCAGAGTACCCCGCCCGGGCTTCAAGCGTTGCCTCGGTCTTGCCGCTGTAAATGGCATCAATAAGGTCACGGTAGCGTTCCTGAAGAAAGGCCCTTCTCAATTTTCTGGTCCTGGTTAATTCTCCCTCGTCAGGATCGAGTTCCTTAGGGAGATTAACGAACTTCTTTACCCGCAGACCAAGGGGTATGGTACGGTTGACTCTTTCAATATTCTGTCCCACCAGCTCGTAAACCTCCGGCGCCTGGGAAAGCTCAGCAAAGGAAGCAAAAGCCACCTTCTTCTGCCCGGCCCACTTGCTCACGCTGTCATAGTTAATGACGATGATGGCCGACACGAAGGTCTTCTTCGGATCGGCCAGTACCCAGGCGTCCTTGATGGAAGAGCTGAACCTGAGCCGGCATTCCAGATCCTGGGGCGCCAGTGTGTCGCCGCTCTCCATTTCCATGAGATCCTTGAGCCTGTCTGCAAGCACAATATGCCCGTCCTCCGTCACGTATCCGCTGTCCCCGCTGTAAAACCAGCCGTCTTTGAGCACCTCGGCAGTCTTTTCCGGATTCTTGTAGTACCCGGCAAAAACACCGGGCTGCCGCCAAATGAGTTCACCGGCATCGGTGACCCTCACCTCGGCCCCATTGTGGGCAGGACCCACGGTTTCTATACGGATGTCATCATTCGCGGCCCCGGTCAGGATCCCGCCTTCTGTTGACCCGTACAAGCTCTTGAGGGGAAGATTCAAAGCATGGTAGAAATTCACGGCATCCGGACTCAGCATGGCGTCCGTGCTGTAGCAGATCCTGGCATTCGACAGCCCGAGGCTCTTTCTGATGGGTCTGAAAAGGGCCATATCAGCCAGGACGTAGAGCATTTTCCCGAACAGACCCGGCTCCCGCTTCTTGTACCTGAGATCGGCCCTGGTATTACCGGTCGGCATGAGCAGGCGATATACAAACCTCTTCACGGCATCAGCGTCACGAATGCGCGCCTGTGCCAGAGAAGCCTGACTCTCCCATACCAAGGCCCCGTTGAATACGATGCTCGGGCCTGTATCTCTCATATCCCGCTGCTGGGTTTCCGGCGCCTCGGCGAAGTTGAGTATATTGGCCGACAAGAGGTGGCAGCCGATCCCGAACCATTGCCCGGTCATCCCGGCCGGGGGGAGATACGGAAGAACATTGTCGTCTTCATACCACGGATCGAGGTGCAAGAGATAGTCCGCACCCGCCCGCATGGTTTTGTAGGTATGAACGGCCCCCTTGGGCGCGTCGCCGGTAGTTCCCGATGTATAGACGATGGCGCACACATCGTCTGGCTTGCCCGCTTCCACATTCTGCTCAAAACGTCCGGGTTGTTTCGCTTCATATTCCTGCCCCAGTTTGAGCACATCACCATAGGCCGTCAGAATCGATGAGTCGTAGTGAGCAAGCCCCTTATAGCTCCAGAAAATAATCTTCTTAAGCAGGGGAAGCTCGTCCTTTATCCGGAGGATCTTGTCAACCTGCTCCTGATCCTGCGCTATGGCAAACCCCGCCTCGGAATTCTCGGCAATGCACTGTATCTCCCGGGGAATCGAATCTGAATACAATCCCACTGAAGCGCCACGGTCGGCCTGGGCGGCCAGCTCAGCATAATACCACTGCGGGGCGTTATCCCCAATGATGAGCAGCTTGTCTCCCGGCTCAAAGCCGAGAGAGAGTAAACCGAGTGCGAGATATTTGACACTCAAGTAATAGTCCTTCCAGGTGTAAGCCTGCCAGATGCCATAGTACTTGTAGCGCATGGCTTTGCGGTTGTCGCCATACTTCCCGTAGTTGTAACTCAGCACCTTGGGCCAGGTATCACCCTTTTCGCTATAAACCTGCTCTGTCCCCGCAGTCATCTTTCCATGCCCTTCTTCTATACAAGCCACCTCTTCCTTTGCCGGTAGTGCTTCACATCGCGATAGCTCTTTTTGGACCCTGCAGCCGACAACCCCATATAGAACTCCCGCACCTCTTCATTATCCCGCAGCTTCTCAGCGGTACTCTCCAGAACCACCTTGCCGTGCTCCATGATATATCCATAATGAGCGATACCGAGGGCGGCCCTTGCATTCTGCTCCACAAGGAGCATGGACATCTCTCGCTCCTTATTGATCCCCCGGATAATCTCATAGATCTCTTTCACCATCAGCGGGGCAAGACCGAGAGAAGGTTCATCCAGGAGCATCAGCCGGGGACGAGCAATCAGTGCCCGCCCGATCACCACCATCTGCTGTTCACCCCCGGACAGGTAACCGCTTGTCCGGCGCCTGAGGGGCCTGATATTGGGAAAGTAGTCGAAGACCATATTCAGGTCTTTCTTTACTCCGGCCCGGTCTTTGCGCCGGTAAGCCCCCACCAGCAGATTTTCCTCCACGCTGAGGTGCTCAAGGACCCTTCGCCCTTCCATAACCTGGCTTATGCCCATTGAAGCGATATCCTCGGGACCGAAGCGGTCAATCCTTTTGCCGTAAAAATCGATGCTGCCGTGCGTTACCTCCCCCACTTCCGTCTTGAGCATCCCCGATACGGCTTTCAGCGTGGTCGTCTTTCCCGCTCCATTGGCCCCCAGCAGCGCAACAATTCGGCCGTCACCCACTTCGAACGACACGCCGTACAGCACCTGAATAACACTCATGTAGACGACTTCTATCCCATTCACTCGTAGCATTCTTCTCTCAACTATGCCTATTCTTACTGGCCGAGATAAGCACTGATAACCTCAGGGTTCCTCTTGATTTCCTCTGGAGTACCCTCGGCAATCTTGCGTCCGAAATCCAGCACAACAATCCTGTCCGCAATGTCCATAACAACTCCCATGTCATGCTCCACAAGGACGATGCTGCGTATCCCGTCCCTCAGCACGGGCGTATCGGGATAGGTGACGCCCTGGCCCTCAAATATGTCGAGAATGAATCGGGCGATATCTTCTTTCTCCTCCTGGTTCATCCCAGCCATGGGCTCGTCAAGAAGCAGCACGTTCGGCTCCAGGGCCAATGCCCTTCCCAGCTCAACCCTTTTCTGCATCCCGTAGGGAAGAATGCCGACCTCCTTCTTTCGGATGGATGCGATCTCCAGAAAGTCGATGATCTCCTCCGCAACCTGCCGGTGTTCGATCTCCTCCCTCAGGGCCCAGCCGAGGTACAGCGCACCTGTTATGAAATTCTGTTTCATCCGCACGTGCCGGGCTGCCATAATGTTGTCTTGAGTGGTCAATCCGCTGTAAAGCTCAATATTCTGAAAGGTCCGTGCGATGCCGCGCTTGGCCAGCTTATCCGGACGCATCCGGGTAATCCTCTGTCCGTCGTGGAATATCTCCCCTTCCTGGGGTTTGTAGAAACCGCTGATGCTGTTGAGAAGGGCGGTCTTCCCCGCACCGTTCGGCCCGATGATTGCCAGGATTTCATCATTCCTGACTTCCAGGTTCACCTCATTCAGGGCGGTCACACCACCGAATCTGAGTGAGACTTTATCAATACGCAGTTTGACTTGTTCGTCGCTTTCCATCTATCATGATTCCCAGTTCAAGTAGCTCTCCCCTCCCCCGCTTCTCCGGTCGAGAGCCGCCATTCAGCCTGCTAGACTTTTCCCCTCAGTTCCCGCTTGAGAATTTTCCCGGCAGGACTTCTCGGGAAATCATCCACCATCAGGTATTCTTTGGGTATCTTGAAGGGGGAAAGACGGGATTTCATATAGGTGTTCAATGTGTCCTTATCAAAGGTTTCTCCGGGCCGCAGGATGAGATAGGCCGTCACCCGCTCTCCCCATTCTTTATCCGGCGTGCCTATAACCGCACATTCCTGGATTTCAGGCCTCGTGTAAAGAACTTCTTCCACCTCCCGGGAATATACGTTTTCTCCCCCCGTGATAATCATGTCCTTCAGCCGGTCTACTATGTACAGGTAGCCGTCATCGTCAAATAGGCCCACATCCCCGGAACGAAACCATGTCTTTCCCCAGAATGCTTCCCGCGTCCCTTCCGGATTGTCGAGATACCCTTTCATAACATTCGGGCCACGGATACAGATCTCCCCTTCATCCCCCTGCTCCACCTGCTCGCCGTTCCGGTCCCTGATCTGAACCTCCACTCCCGGCACCTCGGTTCCTACGGAACCGATCACATGTCGATAATGATGGTTGTAGGTCACTGTCGGGGCTGCTTCGGTCATCCCGTAGCCTTCATAGATCGCCAGGCCCGTCCGCTCTTTCCATTGCCGGATCACGTCTCCCGCCATGCTCGCCGCTGCTGAAAAACAGTACCGCACCGCACCTAATTTCTTCTCCAGCTCCTCAAGCCCCAGCAGCCGGAAATAGACCGTCGGAACGGCAAAAAGCTTGGTCACCCGCCCGGCGGCCAGCAAGTGCAGGACCCTCTCCAGGTCAAACGCCGGCAGCAGTTCCAGGCACCCGGCGCTCAGTACGGTCGCATTCATCACGTGCATCTGTCCGAACACATGGTTGAACGGCAGGAAACAGAGGCTTCGATCGTTCTCCGTCGAACGTTCGTTAAAGACCACCGTGTGTATGGCGGCGTTTATGTTCTCGTGGCTGAGCGGAACCCCCTTGGGAATTCCCGTGGTGCCTCCCGTATACAGGATGGCGGCTGTATCGGTCCGGTCCCTGTCAAGGGCAGTAAAACTCTCCGATCCCGTTTCCAGCAGTTGACGGAAACTCAGGTCCCCCTGCGGGCTGATGATCTTTTCCAGGTACCCGCCTCCCTTCAACCTGAGCAGTTCATCCAACTTCTCATCGGATGTGAATATGATTTTGGGCTTTGAGTGATTGACCAGAAGGGATAATTCATCCCCTTTGAGCAGACCGGACAGGGTCACGGCCACCGCACCCGCCTTGAGTACGCCGAAGTAGAAGGCAAGCCAATCCACCGAATTCAGTGCACAAACACCGATGTGATCCCGCGGCTTCACCCCGAGTTCGATGAGTGCCGTGGCTGCACGGTTGGCTCGCGCGTTCAACTGCAAATAGCTGACTTCGGAAAGATCTTCGCTCACGACGGGCCGGTCAGGAAAGTAGAATGCCGATCGTTCCAGGTTCCTCGCGAGATTCATTCAGAATTCTCCCCTCCTTCTCCAGAGGTTAGCAGGATAGTCTAAGGCCCAAAAGTCTTGTTGTGACGAAACCCCTTGTGGGTTTGTGGATCGAAAATCTGGCCGCTTTTTGCTTAACAATCTCCACATCATCTCGGCGGAAGAAATTTCAATATAGATATCAATAAGATATACTTATTCTAATAAAAACAGAGCATCTTCTGAAGGGATCATTGCTTATGGTCTTACATTAGTCCTTATGCCTGCTGCCGGTGAATGTCAAGCCAAAATTTTCAAGATTCAGGTTGTCAAATCCTCTGTTTCTTCGTATAAAGAATCCGGGAGTTTTCCATGAATAGTTTTAAACCGGTAAAACAGCCGAGAATTTCAGAACAGGTGCTGCGGCAGCTCAAGGAAGCCATCCTCCTGGGCGGATTCAAGTCAGGGGAGAAGCTCCCCTCCGAGAGAGAATTGACCGATGCCTTTCACGTGAGTCGGGGGGTGATCAGAGAAGCGATCAGGGCCCTGGAGATTACCGGCTTTGTGGCTACCCGTCAGGGTCCGACGGGCGGCGCATTCGTCACGGAACTGTCATTCGATCATGTGGGCAATGCCTTTCTGGACCTGTTTCTCTCCAACAGGGTCTCGATCCCGGAAATGGCCCACGTGCGCCATTTCATCGAACCCGAAGTGGCGCGCCTTGCCGCCTTGAATATTACAAAAGAGGGCATCGAACGCCTCATGGAAGCGCAAGATACCGAATTCCTGCCCGTGGAAAACAACTCTGAACGTATCGTTATTATGCAGAAAACTCATATGGTTCTGGCCGA
>CAZEGG010000135.1:0-8637 GCA_964511755.1 uncultured Desulfobacteraceae bacterium
TGCAGCGGCCGGATTATTCCTGAGCATACTTTTCCATGTCGGCAAGGACCCATTTCTCCACCGCCTCGGCCCCGTGGATCAGTTCCTGGACTTCCGCCATATCGGATGGTTTAATCTTGTACATCCACCCCTTCCCGTAGCAGTCTTCATTGATCAGTTCCGGGTTTGTCTCCAGTTCCTCATTGACGGCAATCAGTTCCCCGTTCACCGGCGCATAAACCTTCCCCAGCCATTTGCCGGATTCCAGCTTGGCGAATTTTTTGCCCTTCTTGAGCTGCTTTCCCTCGTCGGGGAGTTGCACGTATACGATCTCTCCGGCCATAGTCTGGGCGAAATCGTCCATTCCCATCACCACAACATCTCCCTCTTCCCGCACCCAGAAATGGTTTTCTTCGTAATAAAGCTCATCCGGCATGTTGTACTGTTCGATCTGCATTGATTTCCCTCCTTTTTTCTGACAGCATTAACTGGATTAACAAGGTTGTCCCCGACTCCGATCGGGGAATGAATTATTCCGCTTCGATCATCAACTCATTGATGAATTGAGTCGTATTGTATACCCTGAACTTCTGCTTCCTGAGCCTCGCATTTGAAAGGTTGTGCACACAGGAATTGCATTCTGTGAGCACGATCTCCGCCCCGGTCTCTTCCACCTCTTCGAGCCGTTTCCGTGCCATGGCAAGGGAATTCTTGGGATACGCACCCCTCACCCCACCGCCGGCCCCGCAGCAGAGGGCGTTTTCCCGGTTATGCCGCAACTCCACAAAGTTGGGCGCGATTTTGTGGATGGTCTCCCGTGGTTCATCGTAGATACCATAGTGCCTGCCCAGGTCGCAGGGATCGTGATAGGTCACCAGCTTGTCCGTGCTGACGCCAAAGTCAAAATCCTTCAGGAACTGGGAAAGGTGAAGGACTTCCACCCCGCTTTCCTTGAGTTTTCCGTACTCGGGTTTGTTGGTGAAGGTCCTGGCACAGTAAGGACAGCCCGTAATGACTGTCCTGGCACCGGTGGCCAGAATCCTTTCCATATTGGTCCGGGCAAGATCCTCATTCAGGTCGTACCCCACGTCTTCCAGAACCCCGCTGCAGCACACCTCGTCGATCAACGTATAATCCACTTTCAGCCGATCCAGGAGTTCCAGGGTCGCTTCGGTGGACTCATCCTCCCGGTAAAGCCCCACGCATCCCACAAAAAAAACGTATTCCGCTTTTCTGTTGTGCTCCCGGTCGAAATCCTCCGCTTCGTCTTCCGCATAGATATTCGTGTGGTTTTCCAAGACCTCGTGCATACCTTTGAAGGCCGGATGACATGAGCCGATGTTGACCATGTCTATCCTCACCTGCTTGATGATATCCGGTACCTTCACGCCCGAGGGGCAGTTTTCAAAACAGCTGGCGCACGTGGTGCACTGGAAAAGGGTCTCGATGAGATCGTCGTTGAGATCGATCTTGCCGTCCATGACCTCCTTGAGCAGGAGCATCTTCCCACGGGCGTTCAGGGCGGGTCTGAGGGTGGCCCCGTAGACCGGACAAACGGCCTGACAGAATCCGCACCGGGAGCACTGCAGGATCTGTTCCCGGTATTTTCGTTCAAAATCATACTTTGCTTCCATGTGTTTCCATCTCTCCTTCCAAAGTTTATATCAATCGCAGACCAGCGCAGACATCCGCAGCCGAATACCTGTTGATCCGGCTGGACAAAGGTCTGCGTCCGCCTGCGTGGGCCTGCGGCCCATTCTTTCATCCTTCCAGGGCCATTTTGCCCGGGTTGAGGATATTATTGGGATCAAAGAACCGCTTCAGTCCCCGCATCACGTCCATCTCCGTCTCGTCGTGTTCCAGGCGCATAAACGGGGCCTTGGAGAGGCCGATGCCGTGCTCTCCGGTCAAAGTTCCACCCAGGTTAATGGCCAGCCTGAAGAGGTCCGCACTGGCCCCTTCCATCCGTTTCACCTGCTCGGGATCATACCCGTCATAGAGAATCTGCGGGTGGAGATTTCCATCCCCCGCGTGGCCGAATGTGGCGATCTGGATCGCGTGTCTTTTCGCGATGCCGCTAATCCCCTTGAGCAGCTCGGCTATCTTGGACATGGGCACTGTCACGTCCTCCAGCACAAAATGCGTCTTGATACGTGCCAGGACCGCATAAGCCGATTTCCTTGCCTGCCATAAACCATCCGCTTCTTCCCGGGTCTTCGCCTGCTTTATCTCCCTTGGATTATTCTTCTCAAAAACTCCGATGATTCTTGCCATCTGGTATTGCGTTTCTTCCCGGGTATACCCATCCGTCTCTACCAGCACCATCATATCCACCTCGGGTAGAGCAAGATCCGCATTCTGGTTGACGGCGCGAATCGTTTCCCTGCCCAGGATCTCCAGGGCACTCGGAATGATCCCGCTGTGCATCACTTCGGTGAGGGCATGACCCGCATCCTCCAGATCATCAAACGTGGCGAGTGCCGTGCTCGCCGCCGTAGGTTCCGGGCTTATCTTCAGGGTTATCTCCGTAACCACGCCGAGGGTTCCTTCCGAACCCACGAACAATCTCGTCAAATCATACCCGGACACGCTTTTCATGGTCCTTGAGCCGGTTTTCATGATCCGGCCGTCCGGGAGCACCACCTGGAGACCCAGGACATAGTCCCGCGTGGTGCCATATTTTGCCCCCTTCAGGCCGCCCGCATTTGTCGCCACATTTCCACCGAGGGTGGAGGCTTTCCCGCTCGCGGGATCGGGCGGGAAAAAAAAGCCGAACGGCGCCAGGGCTTCCTGAAAATCATTGTACACCACCCCCGGCTGGACCACTGCCAGGCGGTCTTCGATACTGATCTCAAGGATCCGGTTCAGGTGACTGAGGTCCAGGACGATTCCGCCTTTGACAGGGACCGCCATACCCGAAAGCCCGGTACCTGCGCCCCGCGGGATGACCGGTATTTTTTCCCTGTTCGCCAGCCGCAACACGCCCGCCACCTGCTCTGCGGCCTCGGGCCAGACTCCGCAGGAAGGCCGGTGGCTGTGTTCCGAGGCGTCATAAGAGTAGGATACCATATCCAGGAGATTTTCGGTATAGTTCCTCTCTCCCACGACGTCAATGAGCGACTGTTTCACCTTTTCATCCATATCATCCTCCAAGCATCGGCACGCCGCGTTTCAATCGTTGCCTGTCATGTCTTCCCCGGTGACGACAGGCAACAAATCTTCAGCGATCTTCTTTACCGGCGGCATTCATGAGCAGAACAACAGGTGCCAGGATCACATGAAACAGCCGGCTGAAAGGGAGATATGCCACAAAGGCCCCCGCCAGGATGGCATGGAGATACCACACATAGCCGTACACAGCCGTCAGCCCCGCAGGATTTGAAAAAAAAGTGCTGATCCAGTACCCCAGGAATGCATATTCTCCATCTCCGGGCACGCCGGTCATGGCCAGGCGCATGCCTTCCAGCACGAAACCCACGATCACAATACCACCCACTAAGCAGAGGGCCAGAGAATCCTGTTTGGGAAGACCCGAAAGCCGGGTGAATCGTTTCAGGGTACCCCGGAGAAGGGCCAGCAGGACACCCAGCAGGAGAAGAACCCCGCTCAGATCAAACAGGAAGGCGGTTACCCAGTAGTTCTTATCGAGCAGGATCCATACGGTACTGGATCCGGGTTTCCACAGGGACCCGATGAGTCCCGCCATGCCCCAGGTAAAACGGAACAGGAAGGGATAGAAAATAAGGGCGTGGATAAGCCATCTTCCCTCCGAACGCCGATAAAGCCTCCTCTGGAGCAAGACATCCAGCACGAGTGCACGAATGACGCCTGCGATTCTTCCGAAGACGCCCCTGTGCTTCTCCGGTTCCGGGTCTCCGTTCTTTTTCCGAGGCAGGGCTCCGGTAAACCAAAATGCCGCTCCCATGATAATTCCGGCCAGGAATATCAAGAGGGCAATGATGGTGACAGTGTCCCCCACCGAAAAGGTTGCCGCGTGGCACGGCATACAAATAACGCTTTTGGCGGGGAGAACCATGACGGATGCGCCGACTGCATTTCCCTTTTTGTGGCACCGGGCACAATGAACCGCTCCTGCGCCTGTTCCCATGTGATGGACACGGAGGGGCTCTCCCGGATTTGGCGCAATCTTCCACAACACCATTTTGGATTCCGGATCCCGAAACGGCATGACTCCGTTCAGATGACACGCCTCGCACGCCACATTCAGGTGGGTGGCGTGTGCCTTCTTTGCATCATGACGGGTGTGGCAATCGAGGCAATTTCCCTTTGTCTGCTCCCGGTGATGGAAAGCGGCACCGCCGGGGTGGCAGAGGGTGCAGGCCTGGGTTGCATGCGGCGTAGATTTATATGCTTCCGGATCGATCAGCGGGACGAGGGCGCCGGTCTCCTTCCTGGCCGGGGTATCCCCTTGTGCATGGCAGCGGAAACAGAGTGTCTGAATACTGTCTTTCCCCTTGGGGGTTTTGGGGTCCACGGCACGATGACACGCCATGCAGGCTTCATCTTCCGCCGAAAGGGCAGGGAGCTTCGTACGATTTTCATGGCAGGCCCCGCACTGGTCTTGCCGGGAAATCCCGGGTTTGAATTTTCCTATCCGGTCTTTTCCGAGCCGTCGCTGGTAGTGCGGCCTGTGGCAACGGATGCAATAGGCATACTTTGCGGGATCATGGATTTTTTTCCTGCCGTGTCTCCCCTGCTTCAGATCAGACTGAATCTCATCGTGACAGGAAAAACACCGATCCGGCGCAAAAAAATCTCCACGCCCCTTGTTCACATCGGAGGGATCCGGATGGAGTGTCTTGTCCGCTATGTCTTCATGGCAGTCCTGGCATGAAGTCTGGCCGTGGGCCGAGATATGATATTCTCTCTGGTCAATGAGCCAGGAGGCCCTCGAATCGACGGCCCCTAATGCGAAGACCAGGAAAAACACTGTCAATACTGCGCTCTTCTTCACCAATGAATCACCCTATCTTTTGAAATACAGACGAAAATCCCTTTCTCGAACAAACCGGATGTCTCGAGCAGTTTCCCCATTGCCATTCATGATCCCAGCGGCATGTCTCATGGACCATTCATGCACCAGTACAACTCCGGTATCATCCGGCATCCATCTGCCGGCATCCTGTCTCGGCAGTAAGCCCTATGAGCACAACCGCCACGATCGACCAGACGATCATCAGCACAAACGCGGAGCGAAAGGCCTCCAAGTCATAAATCCTTATCCCGTTTCCCACCACACCCTTCCATTGCCTGTCCAGCATCAAACCCATGGCCGGCTGGAGGAGCATCGGGCCCAGCATAACGCCCATGTTGCATACTCCCGATACTGTCCCCGCCAATGAAGAGGGAACCGATTCTTTCGCGAAGGCAAAGCCGATAATCATGGCGCCCGATGCGAGCCCTACTATGCTCACAAGCATTGCCAGCAGCCAGACAGGGAGCGCCTGCACAAAAAGGATCATGCCCCATCCCAGGCAGCTGACGACACAACCTGCCATGTAGAGGGGTTTTCTCCGGCCGAGTCTGTCTGAGAGACCGCCGAGCAACGGTCCCCCGACCCCCCATCCCACCAACAAGGCTGATGTCAGGGCCGCGCTCCTGACAGGAGATAATCCGTAGTGGGTGGTGAAAAACGGCACCCCCCACAGCCCGGAAAATGCGAGCACCGGACCGACGATTCCGCCCGGGGCAAGGGTCAGAAGCCAGGTGTTCTTGTAGCGAAACACCTCAAGCAAACCAGAAATGACTGATGCCGATTCACTGCCGGGGTCGGAAACGGAAGAAGCGAAACTTCTGTACCCTCTCTCCGACGGATCGTCACGCACAATGAACCACAACGCTATCACGAGGAGCGCTGCCCCTCCAGCCGAAAAGAGCATTACCGGCCGCCATCCAAAATGACCGACCAGAATGCGAAGCGGTACACCGGCCGAGACCGCCCCCAGAAGACCACACAAAAGCGCCAGCCCGCTTGTCAACGCAAACCGGCGGGGCGGAAACCATGCAGCGGTAAGCTTGAGCAGGGCGACCCAGGCTACCCCTACCGAACCGCCAATGAGGAGCCGCCCCACGTTGGCCAAAAGGAGGCCCGGTGAGGCTGCGAAAAGAAACGCCCCGAGAGAAGCGATACAGGCGCCGGCAGTAAGAAGCTTTCGAGGGCCCCAGCGATCTGCCAGGACTCCTGTCGGTATCTGCATGAAGACATAGCTGTAAAAGTAGAATGCCGACAGATTGCCGAGGGCTGCGGCTCCTATCCTGAAATCCGCCATAAGGTAATCTGTCATGACCGCGGGCGCAACTCTCTGGTAAAACCCATTCAGGTAGAAAGCCGCCCCGACGCCCCATACAATCCACGACAGGGAAGCCGGAGGATATCTATCGCCCTTTTCCATCCCTCCCAAACCTCAGCCCATGCCTGTTCTCTGGGCGACTTCTTTCTTCAAATAGAACCTGCCGTCCCCTGTTCTCCCCACTATGCTGCTGGAAACAAGGTATTCAAGCGCCTTCGGCCGATAATCTCTCATTCCGAACCTGAAGATGCCTACAGTGGCATACGGGAGCTTGACGGCTGAAGTATGATCTACGGCCCCCATTTTTTCAAGGTCATGGAGGATAGAATCCAATGCCCGCTTCATGCTCCAGGCATGGTACCGCCTTGTGAACAGGTAGACAAGCACAAGCACAAGAATACCGACAATTATCTGGCCTGTTTCGGTCATACGTATCCGCCTCAGCTTCGTTCAGCACAGAACCTGTGCCGGGAATAAGTTCAGAGTGCAACAACCAGACTTCCGACCGGTTGCCGTGTCCAGTGGAAATGAGCGGCCGTGGTTTGGGTAATGGACGACTGGGTGTATGGTAAACTTCAGTGGATCCTTGAAACCTGCCGGTGCCCGGCAATTACCTCTGGATAGGCAGCAACTACGATGATTGATTCGTCCGGAAGCGCTAGGGCTTTTCCCGGGCCCTTCTTTCCACTTCCAGCGCTCTCAATTCCCTTCGCATGATCTTGCCGGTGGTCGTCATGGGAAGCTCGCTCACAAATTCGATTTCCCTGGGGTACTCATGGGCAGCCAAATGCGTCTTCACGAACTGCTTGATATCCTCTTCGATATCAGGGTCGGGGACCATGCCTTCCTTCAGGACGACGAAGGCCTTCACTATTTCCGTTCTCACCTTGTCAGGGCTGCCTATCACTGCCACCATGCTGACCGCGCGGTGTTTCATGATGCAGTCCTCTATTTCCGCAGGCCCTATTCTATACCCCGAGCTGGTGATGACATCATCCTTCCGGCCCACGAACCAGAAATACCCATCCTCATCCTTCCTGCCCAGATCGCCCGTCAGCAGCCATTCTCCCCTGAATTTATCACGGGTTGCCTCCTGGTTCTTCCAGTATTCGAGAAACATGACCGGATCAGGCCGTCGTACGGCTATCTCTCCCACGATACCCGGCCCCAGCGGATTGCCGGAATCATCTATGACCTCCACCAGATGACCCGGGATGGCTTTCCCCATGGAACCCGGTCTCGCTTCCATCACTTCCGAGCATGTTCCCACGACAAGATTGCATTCGGTTTGACCGTAGAACTCATTTATGGTCAAGTTCATCACATCGCGGCCCCAGTCGAGAAGTTCCTCCCCGAGTGATTCCCCTCCACTGCCGATCGTCCTCATCAGATAATCATATCTGCCGGCCGGGTCATTGACCTGCCGCATCATTTTGATGGCGGTAGGAGGCATGAAGGCGTTCCGGATACCGTGCCTCGCAAGGAGATGAAAGGCCTCTTCAGGGTCGAATTTCCTGGCGCGATGCGCGACCACGGGAATCCCATGGTGCCAGCTGGGAAAGAGGACGTCAATGAGCCCTCCGATCCATGCCCAGTCAGCCGGGGTCCAGAAGAGATCGTCATCTTTCGGGAAGAAATTGTGGGGAAACTCCACGCCGGGCAGATGCCCGAGCAGCGTCCGGTGGGCATGGAGCGCCCCTTTCGGGGGACCGGTGGTGCCGGAGGTATAGATGATGAGGGCCGGATCATCCGCCCTGGTCTGCAAAGGTGAAAAATCAGCGGCCCCCTTTTCGATCAATTCCCAGAAATCATGAACCTTTTCCCTGTCTTGGCTTCCCGTTACGATCATTGTCTTGAGTTCGGGGAGGTTTTCCCTGATTTCAAGAACCTTGTGCGCGTTCGCCGCATCGGTGATGATGCCTTTCGCCCCGCTGTTGGCCAGCCGGTATTCAAGGGCGTCAGTGCCGAAAAGGCTGAAAAGGGGGATTGCTATTGCCCCCAGTTTGTACAGTGCGATGTGGGAGATGGCGGTCTCCGGCAACTGCGGCAGCAGGATTCCCACGCGGTCTCCCCGGCCGATGCCGTGATGTCGAAACGCGTTGGCCAGCCTGTTTGACAGCCGTTTCAGTTCCCAGAAGGTATAGCTGGCTACTTCCCCCTTTTCATTCTGGTAGACCAGGGCAAGCCGATATCGCTGCCCGGCCCACTTGTCACAAATGTCGACCCCGATATTGTAGTAATCGGGAATCTCCCATCGAAAGGCCCCATACACCTCTTCATAGGTCCTGCCCGACCGCAACATGACATCGCTCCTCTGTTCGTATCCTGCTTCACACCATATTCGCCA
>CAZEGG010000136.1:0-8599 GCA_964511755.1 uncultured Desulfobacteraceae bacterium
GCTATCCCAATCCTTGAACCTGAGCAGCACCGAAAAATGAAGTATTTATTATCAATGCTATCGTTTTCACCCTCAATCAGAAGTAACAACTACCGTAAGAATCATTATTGCCGCTGCATACACAGGTCGGACCGCGGTCAAAACTGCGATATCTGCTATAAATCACACCCGCACCCTGTCCTGTGATAAGGGAATAATATCGAGACTAGCGATCGGCGGAGGACATGAGCACTTCGGGGCAAGCAATCCGAATACAATACATGTCTTTTCTCCTGCGAAACTACCACAATGTATTATATTGCCATTAACAAGATGCATGAAGAATATTTCTCGAGGATAGATACTAACACCCTTTTTCACAGGAATGGAGGCACACATGAAATCAAGAAAATCTCCGTGGGTTTCAATGGGTATATTTGTCTTTCTGATTTTCTCCTCATTGATGTGGAAAGCCTGGGCTGGGGATGATAAGCCGCAAAATTGCAGTTTGTTCACCCAGAAAGAGGTCGCCGAGATTATGGGTAAGGCGGTAAAGCCCGGGGAGGAAACTGCATTGGGTTGTGGGTGGGTCCCGAGAGGCGAGACGCTTTCTTATCTAACGGTTTTCATTAAAGCAGATTCCCGGACGGCCAAAAAGGCTGTCGGAACGCTGCAAGCAGGCTTTAAGGTAATTGACGTCAGCGGTGTAGGTGATGACGCCGTTGCTGTCGTCGAGAAAAGCAGCCAAGAGGTGACGGACATGTATGTACACAAAGGTAAGTATCTCGTTCGATTGAATATGCCGTTTCTAGAGTTTACGGCAACTGGGAAGAAATTTAAAAAATTCAGAAAGATTGCACAAAAAGCTGTGAATCGGTTGTGAACGTGATCGAGGACATTTGAAAGATCACGTCCAGCATTGGTGGCTCTATTACAATTCCTACAGATCACAGCCCCATATCATTCTTGGCACATTGCGTTTTCTGTAATCAAAAGGGCGAATCCTTCACAAAGGGTCTGCCCTTTTTTTCGTTGGAGAAACGGTCATCCTCAATCAGAACAAAGATACCACCAGAATTGTTGCATTTGCACCCATTCAAGGGAGAGACAGTGATAGAGGGAAATCGGGAGTGCAATTGACGGGGGACATGTGCGTCTCTGGCACGTGATCTGCAGTCCAACTGTACTCAACGGGACCACAATATCTTGAAGTCGAATGTGTCTTTTTGGTATAGTGGGGAAAATTATTCTTGGCCGGTACCAGGACATCAGCAGGATTGATGTATTTGTAGGGAGTTAAGGATGATGCAGACAGGCAAAACCCTCGAAGCCGGCGACAGTCTCCGGCCGATTTTTAATCGGCTGTTCAATTTCTTATCCAAAAATCAAGGCCGGTAAAGTCCTCCCGTAACAAATCTGTCCTGACTTTTCTCTTGTCAAATATATTTCCCACTGCCGGGAAAGGAGTGCGAACGAGGGCACTGGATCAGCGAGTCAAAACCTAGAGACTCCTGTGGGTCGGCGATCCGGCTCTACTCATCCTGAAGGAGAAACCAGATGGACAAGAAAAGCTATGAAGATGAAACCATCCTTTGGAAGGCAAAACAAGGGTCCCCCAGAGGCAAAGGCCTGGTTCTCTACCGCTGGTTGAGCCTGGCGCTTTTGGCCCTCTCTTTGTGCATCTTCAGCTCACAGACGGCCCAGGCCGAAGCCGGACTTGCTCTCATTAATGTTACCGCCGCGGTTCCAAAGGAATTCCCTCCCTATTATATGGTGAGCGAGAGCGGCAAGCCGACCGGATTTGCCATAGATGAGATGGACCAGCTCGCTGCCCTGGCAAGGCTCAAGGTCACGTATCTCACTGAAAACTCATGGGCGGACGCAGTGGAAGCAGTGAAGACCGGTCGTGCCGACCTGATTCCTAATGTGGGCATTTCGGCTGAGAGAAGAGCCTGGCTCGACTTCACGGCCCCGGTTGAGACCTTTCCCATCTCCATCTTCGTTCGCAAGCACACCTACGACATAGGCGGAGCAGATGATCTCACGGGACACAGGGTCGCAGCTGTCAAAACCAACATCGGTGTCAATTTGCTCAAAGACAGGAAAGACCTTGATCTCATTGTAGTCGACGACGCCAGGAAAGCGGTTCTAGAGCTTCTGTCCGGCCATGTGGATGCCCTGGTTTATCCGGCGCCGGTGGCCATGAAAATAGTCCGAGACGCCGGAATTGAGGAGCGGATAAAGATTGTCGGGAAACCCCTGGCAGAGATAAAATGCGCAGTCGGGGTACGCAAGGGAAACCCGGCATTGTTGAAGCGGCTCAATCAAGCGGTGAAGCGTTTCGGCGGCACAGCGGAATATCAACAGATCTACGTGAAGTGGTTTGGCCGGCCGAAGCCGTTCTGGACAGTACGCAGGGTTCTGTTGGCCATGGGGATTCTACTCCTCGCAGGGCTTGCCGCCATGGCTGCCTGGCGATACCGCAGTACCATCCGGCTCAATCGTCGACTGGTCGAGAGTATGGCCGAACGTGAACGGGTCGAAGAGGCGTTGCGGACATCGGAGGAGAAGTTCAGAGACTTGATAGAAAACCTTCCCGTCGGCGTCGCATTGAGTGTTCCCGAAGGAGCGATTACTGAAATGAATCAGGCTATGGTGAAGATTTTCGGCTACGACTCAAAGGAGGAATTTCAAGAGGTTCCCGCTTCTGCACGTTATGTCAACCCCAGAGACAGAGAGCAATATCTTGAACTCCTTGAAAAGGGTCTGGCTAAGAATTTTGAAGCCCAATACAAACGCAAAGACGGCACGGTTTTTTGGGCCAGGGCTACCGCGATAAAGGGCGCAACAGCAACCGGCGAAATTCAGTTTATTAATGTATTTGAGGACATCACCGGACGGAAACTGGCTGAGGAGGCGCTGCGGGAAAGTGAAAAACTTTTCAGAGAGTTATTTGATCATATGAGCTCCGGCGTTGCCATATATGACAGCCCGGATAATGGAGAGAGTTTTGTGTTTGCAAATCTGAACGAGTCCGGACTGAAAAATGATGAAAAGACGAAGGATGAGGTTATTGGTCGAGAAGTCCGGAGCATATTCCCAGGAGTAGAGGCATTGGGATTGTTCGATGTGTTCCAGCGCGTGTGGAGAACCGGAATTCCGGAACACCATCCCAGTGCCCTGTATAAGGATGACAAGATTTCGCTTTGGGTTGAGAACTACGTCTGTAAATTGCCCTCAGGCAAACTGGTTGCGATTTATGAAGATACCACGACTCAAAAGCAGGCTGAGGAGGCGCTGCGTCACAGCGAAGAGCGGTACAGTACCCTGGTGGAAGAGAGTTTTGACGGGATCTTTGTGCAGAAGGGACCCAAGATCATTTTTGCCAACCGGCGCCTTCATGAGATGTTGGGATGCAATGAAGGGGAGTTGGTTGGACTGGATCACTGGTTGATCTATCACCCGGAGTCCCAGGAATTGACAAGAAAAAGGGCACTGGCCCGTATGTGCGGAGAGGAGATCCCAACCCATTATGAGGTGAAAGTGCAGCGCAAGGGCGGGACATGGTTTTATGCCGACCTTGGAGCGCGTCTGATTAGCATTGAGGGGGAGCCGGGAATACAGGTCTGGATCAGAGATATCACCGAACGCAGGCAAGCTGAGGAATACCTGAAGAAGAGCGAGGCCAGGTTAAGGAGTATATTCGAGGCGTCACCCCTTGGCATATGCCTAACCGGAAAGGATCGCGACATGCAGTGGCATAACAAGGCCATGGCCTGGATGTTAGGTTTTTCTCCGGAGGAACTGCGAGGAAAGTATACAAGGGTGCTCTACCCGGACGATGCGGAATTTGAACGGGTCGGAGACTCCATTAAGACCCTTGGGCCGGGGAAAAGGACGACCGAGATTGAGACCCGATGGGTCCGAAAGGACGGATCGACCTTTGACTGCTATATTCGGCATGCCCTGATGGATCCTGAATCCAAAGACAGCCTGATCCTTACCATGGTCGAGGACATCACCGAACGGAAGAAGGCTGAGGAAGAGAAGAGGAAACTGGAAGCCCAGTTCAACCAGGCCCAGAAGATGGAGGCCATCGGTGTTCTTGCCGGGGGAGTGGCCCATGACTTCAACAACCTGCTCACTTCCATCATAGGAAACGCCGACCTCGTTTTGATGAATCTGGACAAGGACAGCCCCGTTAACGAACCTGTGGAAGAAATCCGGAAGGCCGGGCGCCGTGCAGCCGCTCTCACTCGTCAGCTTCTTGCTTTCAGTCGAAAGGAGTTAATCCGGCCTGAAGTCTTGAATCTCAACAGCCTGATGACGGACTTGGAAAAGATGCTTCGCCGCCTCATCGGGGAGGATATCGAACTGGTCACGGACTACGCGCCCGATCCCTGCCGGGTGGAGGCAGACCCCGGGCAGATGGAGCAGGTGGTTATGAACCTGGCGGTCAATGCACGGGATGCCATGCCGAAGGGCGGGAAGCTCATTTTCGAGACGGCCAATGTGGAACTGGACGAGGACTATTTCCGGGGCCACGAGATGGAAGGAGAGGCGGGACCGTACGTGATGCTGGCAGTAACGGACAGCGGCACGGGCATGGACGAGGAGACCCGGGCCCACATATTCGAACCTTTTTTCACCACCAAGGAAATGGGAAGAGGAACCGGCCTCGGGCTCTCCACTGTGTACGGTATTGTAAAGCAGAATAAAGGGCATATCTGGGTCTACAGCGAGCCGGGAAAAGGAACAACCTTCAAGGCCTACCTTCCCAAAGCTGGGACGGATGCCGAACCTGCGAAAACCAGTCCGTCCCGGTCCCGTTCATTGGAAGGCGCTGAAACGATCCTGGTAGTGGAAGATGACGAGCCGCTGAGAAAAATGACAGAGAGGATGCTGAAGGGATACGGGTACAGGATTCTCACGGCCCGGGACGGCGAAGAGGCGCTTCAAATCGCGGGCACCCATGGAGATCCCCTCCATCTCATGTTGACCGATGTCATCATGCCCGGCATGAATGGTCATACTCTCGCGGAGCAAATGAAGTCGAGGATCCCGGAACTAAAGGTTGTTTATATGTCCGGATACACCCACAACGCCATTGCCCGCCGTGGCGTTCTCGAAAAGGATGTGGATTTGATCCAGAAACCATTCACCCGGGAGGGTCTGGCGTTTAAGGTGCGGGAGATTTTGGACAGGAAACAAAATTAGATTCCTGTCGGAGAAAAGCACAGTCTGCAGCGGTTCTTCCAGAGTCTCCCGCAGCAACAGCCTCCTCCTTCAAACGCGCCCTAGCCCTGGGCTTCTTTGAGCCATTGAACAATCTTGTTCTTGGGAGGAACACGCCCCACGGCCTTCACCTTGTCATTGACAATCAAGGCCGGAGTTCCCATCACACCGTATTTCGCAATTTCTTTGAGATCCTTGACATGCTCAATGTTTGCCGCAAGCCCGAGTTCGACCATCACCTCCATGAGTTCCCTTTCAAGCCTGTCGCATTGTGCACACCCCGGTCCTAGAACCTTGATGTCCATTTGTCCCGCAATATCTTCTTCATGGGGTTTCCCCAGAGACTTCTTGAATTCCCGCAAAAACGCCCTCCCGTAACTCTCCCTGGTCCTGTCGGGGATATAATTCTTCCTCCCCAACCGGTTCAAGAGTTCATCCGCCGTCTCCTTGTCCGGTTTTTCCCCATACCCCACTGCCATATCATCCAGCACCGCCTTCAAACCGATGATTCCTACAAAATCCCCATCAACCTTGATCTGCGAAACCTCGTCCTGTGTCATAAATTTTTCCTTTGTCACGCGAGTAATCCGTCAACCGTCTTCGTCCCACTTCATCACCGTCCGGCAAATACATCCCTGTGGGGAAATGAGGCCTCCGAGTACGATACATCATGCTCCCGGATCACGAAGATCCGGTCTGCGATGGTTTCCCGAAGAAGCAGCTGCCATGGTTTACCTGAAGATGCGGGTCACCGTGAGGAAAATCCTGGAATCATCAGATCTTTCCACGGCAACCCTTTTCAGTGCGGCGTTTCAGACAATGTGCCTGGAACTTCCCTTTGGGTAGAGTCGGGTTAATGGATCATAACGTCGACAGCTCCCTCCATAGGATCCTTGAACGGTACTTCGATTTTCAAGAGTCCGTTTTCATAGTTGGCCTTGGAATCGGCTGCCTTGACCGGACAGCAGAAGGAAAGCGCCGTCACGTATTCAACATCATCCCGGACCGCCGACAGATTGAAGCTGTCTTCGTGCATTCTCAGTTTAATATCTTCCTTCTTAACCCCGGGAAGAGAAACTTCCATATGCAATGCGCTATGCTCGTCATCCACATACGAGCAGACGTCCGCTGCTCGTTTTATTCTTGCCATCGACAGTTCTTTATCGCTCATATTGCTCACCTCCCTGATTCAATTTTGACTCAAGGAACTCTTTCGTAAGAATCGTAATATCATTGTTACCTCTACTGCCACATTAAGCACTTTTCTCTGCAGGTCAATGCCGGAAAATGTTCTTATTCTTTTGCTTGATCTGAGGTCCTGTAACATTTCCGCCTCTCTCAACCGACGATCAGATAAAAGCCCGCGATAATCAAGCCCCCGAGTACCACGCCTCCGACAATGGCCATGACGAGACCCTTCTCGGAAATCGTAATTCCCGATCCTCCGTTTGCCCGTGCCAGCAGGAGTCCGAGGACAACGAAGACAACGAGATCGAACAGGCCGTGAGTCGCCCAGTGGTGACCGGTGATCTCCTTCATCCAGACAAGCACGCTGTGTTCGCTCAGTTCCTTCAGGATGACCAGCAGCGCGCTCACTACGCAGGTTATCCCCAGTGAGACGCCGAATGAGACAGTGTATCTGCCCAGATCCTTATCTTCCATGATTTCACCTCCTACTTCGGCAGCAGGGCAACTTTGACGCCCATACTGATGATAGCTCCCGATCCATCCATGGCCATTCCGACCAAGGCAATCAACCCGGAGACCCAGAGTACAACTTTTCTTGCAGCTTTGCTGGTTGCCAGCCTATTGGCCGCGGCAATCGGAAGATAGGTGGCCAGCAACAGAAGCATCAGAACCACATGCTCCTTCATTTCCATGAAGAAGCTGTGGGAAAAGGGCCACGGGCCTTTCAGGATGATGGCCTTGTCCGTACCATAGTAGAATACATACCAGTATCCGCCGAACAGGTAGGCGAGCCACATGAACACAGCAACTGCAAGACTTATTTTCCTTATCCTCGTCACATTATTTTCGTTCACATTCAGGGCTTCCACAAATACCCAGACGCTGGCGACGATGCACAGCATCCCGAAACCAACATGCACCATGAGAAGCATTTCAGTGAAACTTAACATTTTCGCCTCCTGGAAGGCCTCGACCACTCGAATGACGGCGGACAGACAGGCCTTTTGGCAACATATGAAGGAGTTCTCCTTCATACTGGTGTTCATTGCACCACATAATGCTCACACAAATCACCGTTCAAAGAAGTCCAGCGACGTCGTAGCACAAAAAAAGCCTCCCGGGGGAGCATCCCCGGAGGCTTTGTATAGGCATTTTCAGAAACCCTTTCATGGATCTTCTCCACTTCTGTTGTTTAGGCAGCAAGACAGGAAGGACATCTTTAGTTTAAAGTACCACATTGTGGTATAAAATACAAACATTAATTACGCTCTTTGCTCAGGTAGCTGCATCCCTGTTCAACGAAATGGCCGTAGACGCCCTTCTCGATCTGGACCTGAGTTATACCCCGCCCCTGGCCATCGTCCGCGAGAGCCCGGATTTTGAAGCCACTTACGATCCCGTGCTCTTCATGGCGGGACAGTTGTACCGAATGGATCCTGATGCCGCCCGGCATCTGCTTATTAAGTTGGAGGCGGCGAACCCGATTCGCCAGGATGCCAAAAGGCTGCAAGAATATCTGGACGGCATCCATCCATGATTGGCACGTCTTCAAGAATCTCATCGTCGCATACGGCGAAAATCTCAACTTCTTCACTTTTCCCCGACACGGAGCTCCAGGTAGGCCGATTTGTAGGATCGGACCTCTCATTTTTTACCAAAAGTTCATCCTTCCCTAACGGGACTTTAACGATGGGTATGCATAAATGCCTGCAATTCAGTCTTTTGATTTGGTCAGAAGGGAGGTGATGTCTGAAACAAACAGTGAAAGCAGGAACAGGAAAACGACAAAACACTAAAAAAGGAGAAAAGAAAAGTCATGAAAAGAATACGATATTTTTTCATTTGCATACTGGGAATTTTCACAGCACTGTCGTTTGTTCCCATTCCAGCGGCACAAGCAGGAGAAGTGGGAGTGCTGATCAACAAACTGATCCAGCGAGGAATTCTTTCAGAGTCGGATGGACGAGATCTTCTACGGGAAATTCAGGATGAAGAGGCCAAGCAGGAGCAGACGGTGCGCGACATCGCCGCTCAAACCGCATCGAAAGAAGTGAAAAAGGAAGCTGAGGCCGGCGGCCTGGAAATCCCCAAGTGGGTCAAGAACATCAAGTTCAAGGGAGATTTTCGGTTCCGATACCAGGACGAAGACACGAGACATGACGGAAAAGACTCACGCGAAAGATACAGAATCCGATGG
>CAZEGG010000137.1:0-8588 GCA_964511755.1 uncultured Desulfobacteraceae bacterium
ACGGAATATGAGTAACAAAGACTATAGTGTCAGACAATTGATGGAACTGGAGGCCTGCACCAATTGCCAGGCCTGTGCGGATATCTGCCCTGCGGTGTCCGCTGCGGAAAATGGTGAACTCTCGGCCCTTTTCCGCATGAAAGGCCTCAAGGAGATCGTGAAGGGGAGGAGCGGATTCTTCCACAAGATCTTCGGGAAACGAGGGTTGTCCGAAGAGGAATGGGAGCACTTCAGCGATGCTTCCTTTCGCTGCACCCTGTGCGGTAACTGCCAGGAGGTGTGCCCGGTGGGAATCCACCTCAAAGACCTGTGGGTCTCCCTGCGCCAGGATCTGGTCCATTCCGGCTTTCATCCCAAGAAGATCGACCTCATCAAGGAGAACCTGGAAGAGAGTTGGAACGTTTTCGGCGAAGATAACGAAGAACGGACCGATTGGGTGGAAGACATGGAGAATCCCCCTGAGGACGGTTACCTCAGGGACAAGGCGGATGTGGTCTATTTTACCGGGTGCACCGCGGCCTTTTTCCCAATCGCCCAGAAAATTCCCATCGCCCTAGCAGAGGTTATGGACGCCAGCGGTGTGGATTTTACCCTCCTTGGAGAAGAGGAATGGTGCTGCGGCTTTCCCATGCTCGGGGCCGGTCTCATGGATCTCTTCCGGGAATTCCGGGAGCACAACATCCAGGCGGTCAGAGAGAAGGGGGCCAAGAAGATCGTCTTTGCCTGCCCGTCCTGTTACCAGATGTGGCGTGAATACTACCGGCCCGGAGGGATTGAGATCTGCCATGCCTCCCAGTTTCTGACTGATCTCATAAAAGAGGGAAGAGTCCCCTTGAAAGAGCTGAACATGACGGTCACGTACCACGATCCGTGTGATCTGGGTCGAGGTGCGCGGGTCTATGAAAATCCCAGAGAAGTCATTCGGTCTATCCCAGGGATTACCTTTGTGGAACTCCCGCACAATCGCGAAGATTGCCGATGTTGCGGCGGCGGCGGAAACCTTGAGATGGTTGATGCCAAGCTGTCGGCGGAAATTGCCAAGGCAAAGATAGAAGAAATCCTCTCCACCGGGGCCCAGGCAGTCGTCACCTCCTGCCAGCAGTGCGTCCGCACCATGGTCACTTACGTGAGGCGGAACAAGATTTCCCTGGAAGTCCTCGACATCACACAACTCATCCAGAAGGCCCTGAAAAGGTAGGAAAGGAGTCCCCTGATGGATCGGTGGAGGCTCTTGGATACTCCTCCCATGACGGCGGCCGAGAACATGGCGCTGGACGAGACCCTGGTTGAACTGAAGGGAAAGGGCCGAACCCCCAATACCATCCATTTTCTCCAGTTCTCTCCGCGAGCTGTCCTGCTGGGTTTTCACCAGTCGATCCGGGAAGAGATACGCACGGAGTATTGTGCTGCCCATGGCATTGACATCAACCGCAGGGTAACGGGGGGCGGTGCCATCTTTTTCGACGAGAGCCAGCTCGGATGGGAGGTAATCTGCGACAAGGACTTTTTTCAAACACGGGTTCCCACCCAGAGACTTTTCAGGACCCTCTGCGATCCGGTGATCACCGCCCTTGATTTGCTCGGAGTGAAATCCAGCTTCAGGCCCAGAAACGACATCGAGATTAACGGGCGCAAGATATCCGGGACGGGAGGCACGGAATCCGACGGCGCATTCCTGTTCCAAGGGACCATGCTGACGGATTTTGACGTGGATACCATGCTCAAGAGCCTGCGGATCCCCGTTGAAAAGCTCAAGGCCAAGGAAATTGATTCCGTAAAGGAGCGGGTAACCTGCCTCAAGTGGGAACTGGGAAAGACCCCTTCCCTCCACCGCATAAAGAAGGCAATCAAGACCGGCTTCGAGAAGCACCTGGGCATCAGATTGGAATCCGGGGGACTGAGCCCTGATGAAGAGCGGCTTTTTCATGACAAAATAGCCTATTTTCAATCCTCTCAGTGGGTGGATATGGTCCGTCCTGTTTCCCGCAGGTCCGAGGTGGTCCAGGCCGCCTATAAAAATGAGGAAGGCCTGGTGCGCTTTACCTTTGTGATCGATTTGCCCAGGAAACGGATCAAAGATGTCTTTATCACCGGGGATATCCTCTCCTTCCCCGGCCGCGCCCTCTTTGACCTGGAATCCGCCCTGAGGGGCACTCCCATGGAAATGGACTCCCTTTCCCGGGTCATCAACGGTTTTTTTGCGGACGGCCTGATCAGAGTCCCGGGAATGACGGCAGAGGATTTCCTGAAGCCGGTGGAACAGGCCGTTCGCAAGGTGGAGATCGCCAAATATGGGATTCCCCTGGAATACTGCAATCTGATTTCGGTCGCTAACGGGACGTTCGAGGAAGTGCTCAAACGACGGCCTTCCGTCCTTCTCCTGCCCTATTGTTCAAAGGATCTCCAATGCGAGCTGCGCTACCGGAAAGGATGCAGGGTCTGTGGAGAGTGTTCCATCGGTCCGGCCTGGACAATGGGTCGCATGAAGGACATGAAAGTGGTATGCGTGGTGAGTTTTGAAGACCTGATGGGAGAATTGAAAAAGATGAAAGCGGACGGCGTATCGGCCTATATCGGATGCTGTTGCCGGCCCTTTTTCACCAAGCATGTTGATGACTTCGAGCGGGTGGGTGTCCCGGGCATCCTGTTGGATATTGATGACACCACCTGCTATGAGCTGGATCAGGCAAGAGAGGCCTACGCGGGGAGGTTTTCCAGCCAGACCCGGGTGAACCTGGATCTGCTCGATGCGGTCATGAATACCAGGGTGGCCTGATGCCGAGGGAGTGTGATATCCTAGTGATAGGCGCGGGTCCCGCAGGAAGCTCGGCGGCGGCTGAGGCCGCAAAGCGGGGTGCGCGTGTCCTCGCAGTGGAACGGAAAAGCATTATCGGCGTACCGGTCCGGTGCGCGGAATATATTCCTACACAGCTTCTGGGCCAATTGGACCTGGATAGGGCCTTTGTCGTGCAGTCCGTGGGGGGAATGAAGACTTTCCTGCCTGGAGGGACGGTGAAAGAAGTCAAGGCGCCGGGTGTTATGATAAACAGGGAAGGATTCGATCAGGCCTTGGCGCGAAATGCCGTTCGTTCGGGTGCCGAGGTAATGACAGGCACGAGGGTGGTGGGCAGAAGACAGGGAACGGTGTTTCTCAGGGGACCCGACAGAAAGAGTTTTACCGTGGAACCCAAGGTTATCATCGGCGCGGACGGCCCTTTTTCCCTGGTGGCAAAGTGGATGGGCCGGGAAAACCGGCATCTCATACCCGGCCTCCAGGTCAAAGCAGTGCTCACGCGACCCATGGAATGGACGGAGGTCTATTTCCATGCGGACATTTACGGCGGTTATGCCTGGCTTTTCCCCAAAGGGCCGGAAGCCAATGTGGGGCTCGGCATCCGCCAAGGCAGCAAATGGTCGCGGCCATTGAAGGCAACGCTTGAACGGTTCGTTCGACGACTGGCGGAGGAAGGCAAGATCAAGGGGATTCCGCACGGACTCACGGCTGGCTGGATCCCCGCTGAACCGGTCAGGAAGGTCTCGGGAGACGCCATGCTCCTGGCCGGTGACGCTGCGGGGCAGACGCACCCAATTACCGGAGCGGGAATTGTCCAGGCCGTCCTATGCGGCCGCATGGCAGGGAAATGGGCCGCCAGGGCGATCCTTGAGAATGATCTTCGCCTGCTCAGGGAATATGACAGAGAATGGCAGGATGATTTTGGGGAACAGCTGAACAGGGCCTTTTACAAACGGCGGAAACTGGAGACCGGATGGGACAGGCTTGCGGAGATCCTGCCTTCCTGCTGGGTGGGATTCACAGAATACTATGCAGGACCTTGAAAAGAAACTGAAGCAGGCCAGGGAGCTTTCCTGGGAGCGATTCGGGAAGAGGATCACCTTTTATGTCCCGGGCATGTTTTCGCTGAACGGCATCAAGGGCAGGTATCCTGCCGTCTCTATCACAGGCAACGACTGCGCGCTTCACTGTGATCACTGTGCCGGAAAACTCCTGCAAACCATGATCCCGGCTCCCGCCCCGTCCGGTCTGGTGGAGACATGCCGGAGTCTGGAAAAAAAGGGGGCGTTGGGCGTCCTCCTGAGTGGCGGATGCGACGACCGGGGACGGCTCCCCTGGGAGGCCTTTATCCCTGCGATCACACAAATTAAAAAGGAGACCGGTCTCTATGTCTCCGTTCACTGCGGGCTCCTGGATCACGGGACCGCCGCGCAACTGAAACGGGCAGGGGTGGATCAGGCCCTGCTCGACGTTATCGGTGATGACAGGACCTATCGGGATGTGTACCATGTTCCCTTCGGGGTGTCGCGGATCGCTTCGACCCTGAATGCCCTTGCCCGTGCCGGATTGCCCGTAATTCCCCACGTGGTCTGCGGGCTTTATTACGGGAAACTGGTGGGTGAGATGCGGGCGCTGGACATGATTGCACCCCTGCGGCCCGAGCAGGTGGTCATCGTGTCGCTCATGGGAATCCGCGGTTCCTCCATGGAGAAACTGCCCGGTCCCCGACCCGAGGAAATTGCGGAGATTGTGGCGGAAGCCCGGCTCAAAATGCCGTACAGCCTCATCAGCCTGGGATGCGCGCGCGAGCGCGGAAATTCCGTGATAGACACCCTGGCCATTCGGGCAGGCGTCAACCGGATGGTTATCCCTTCCGATGAAGCCATCGATCTCGCTCGGAAGTATGGTCTTGAAATCAGGTACCAGCGGACCTGCTGCTCGGTATCGGCGGATTTTGCCCGGGAGGCATGGTAGCAGACACGTCGCGTGGGAAGGATCTTCCCGCCTTTTTTCGTGAGTAGTGAGAGAGGAATGAACAAAATGGACAAAGTGAATAACCTCATACAGGAGAGTCCGGAATTTCTCCGGATGAGCCTGGCAGCCGCCATGACCCTCGGGTTCAGACGAGGGCTCTTTTACCGGGACGCGAAGCTCTATTGCATCAATCTCCTCCTGACCTATCGGGCCGGATGCGCTGCCAGGTGTGCCTATTGCGGACTGTCGAACCGGCGGTCCGGGAAATATGGCAACAAAAGCTTCATACGGGTTACGTGGCCCACCCTCCCCTTGGAGGAGGTCATTGAACGCATTAGTGAACGTCAGAACAAGGTAAAAAGAATCTGCATTTCCATGATTACCCATAAGCGGGCTGTCAAGGATACCCGAGATATCTGCGCAAGACTCCGGGCATCATTTGATATCCCGGTGTCACTTCTTATCTCTCCCACGATCCTCACCCGGGACGATCTCGTGGAATACCGGGACGCGGGAGCCGACAAGATCGGAGTGGCCATTGATCTGGCAACGTCCGAACTCTTTGACCGATACCGCGGAAAGGGAGTCGGTGGTCCCCATAGATGGGAGCGGTACTGGGAATGCCTGGAAGAATCCCTCCAGGTGTTTGGTGAAGGAAATGCCGGCCCCCACTTCATGGTGGGAATGGGAGAGACGGAGAAAGACATGTGCGGCGCCATGCAGCTGGCCAGGGACATGGGAGGAAGAACCCACCTTTTTTCATTTTATCCGGAACCTCTCTCCGCCATGGACAACGTTCTCCCTCCGCCCATGGACCGGTATCGCCGCATCCAGCTCGCCCGGTACCTGATTGATACCCGACTTGGCGACTCCCGGCGATTCGCGTATGGAGAGGACGGCGGTATCCTGAATTTCGACATGGCAGGCCCGGAGCTGGATCAGGTTATAGATTCCGGCGAACCCTTCCGCACCAGCGGCTGTGAGGGATATGACGGCCAGGTGGCGTGCAACCGCCCCTATGCCAATTCCCGGCCCGGCCCGGATATGCGAAACTATCCGTTCCCCCCCAACAGGAAAGACATCAGCCGGATTCGTTCCCAGATGGGGATGAAACCTGCTCTCGCGCGCCGCCGTGAGGCCCTCCCCCGGCAATGCCTGGGGAGCTGAAGCTGGTTTTGCGGGTGAATATTCGAGTCTGGTGTGGACTCGCTGCGAGACGGAGAGTTTTGGAATCGGATTGAGGAGGAGTGTGCAGTGAGACAAGTAGCTATACTGGGTGTTGCCATGACCAGGTTCGGGGTATCAGAAAAGACAAATCTTGAGATGTTTGCGGAGGTGGGGCTCCATGCGATTCAAAAGTCGAACCTCGAACCGAGGGATATGGAGGCCCTCTTTTTCGGGAATTGCCTCGGGGCCTTCGAAGAAGGCCAGCTGCATATGGCCTCTTTTGCCCATTCCGAGCTGGGACTCCCCGTATCTGCGCCTGCCGTCCGGTTTGAATCCGCCTGTGCCACGGCCACCGTGGCCATTCGTCACGCGGCACTGCTTGTGGGCGCCGGCGTCTATGACATTGCCGTCGCCGGGGGAACCGAGCGGGCGGCGAGAATGGGTACTCTCCTTGCCACACGGACTTTTGCCATGGCTTCCCAGGCCCAGCACGAATCGACCGCCGGGATTACCTTTCCCGGGGTCTTTGCCATGGCAGCCCATTTGTACGCGGAAAAGTACAAGATCGATCTTCCTGTCCTGAAGAGACACATGGCCGAGGTCGCCGTCAAGAATCATTATCATGGCGCCATGAACCCGAAAGCGCATCTTCAGAAAGAGATCGATGTCAAGACGGTTCTGGGGAGCATGATGGTGGCGGACCCCCTCCAGCTTTTCGATTGCTGCCCCTTTTCGGACGGGGCGGCGGCGGTAGTGATCGCCGAAGCGGACAAGGCGAGAGATCTGGTGGATAAACCTGTTTTCATTGCCGGCATGGGCCAGGCCTCCTGCGGTCCTCTCTATCTCCAAGGGGACATAACCCGGGTGCAGGCACGGGAGGAGGCGATTCGCCAGGCATATGCCCAGGCCGGCATCGGCCCTCGCGACGTGGATGTCGTCGAACTCCATGATTGTTTTACCATCGCCGAGATCATGGCCGTCGAAGGCTTGGGGTTTTACGAATTTGGGGAGGGGTATGATGCCGCTTCCCGGGGTGAAACCAGGCTGGGGGGGAAGATGGTGGTGAATCCCTCGGGCGGGCTCAAGGCAAAGGGGCACCCCATCGGGGCCACAGGAGCCGCCCAGGTCACCGAGATCGTGGAACAGCTCAGGGAGGAAAGCGGCGCGCGTCAGGTGGAGGGTGCTCGTGTGGGTCTCGTGGATACGCTGGGGGGAGATCTCGGCACTGTGTGCAATATCATTTTAACCGCGTAGTATCCAGGAGTGAGAAATGAAATATCCGGTGACGTACCAGGAATATCAGGAGAACCTTTCCCGGGAAGAGTTTACGGGTCTGGAATGCAAGAAGTGCGGCGCCATACTATTTCCGCCCATGGCGGTGTGCCGTGACTGCGGCGGGTCGGAACTGGGCCCGGTTTCCCTTTCAGGAGAAGGTCGGCTTCGGACTTTCACGGTCGTCAGGGTCGCACCTGAAGGAAGGGAACCTCCATACATCGTCGCCATGGTTGAGCTGAAAGAAGGTCCTTTTGTGATCGGGAATCTTGTTGACGTGGATGCAGGGGAGACCACGATGGCTCTCATGGGCCAAAAAGTCCGGCTGGGCTCACGGCTTGTGCAGGGCGATCTCTATTCCGCGGGTGATGCCCGCGTCCTGACGTTCTCACTTGTGGAATGATGCCGTGCATGGAAGCGTTCCATGCCGGCGATAAGGCTGGGAATTGGGCCTTGACACGGAGTACCGCCAGCCTTATTTTTTGAAGACAAAGATGAAGGGCGATTTATTGCGTCCGGTTTCGTAAGAAGGGGGAAAATACCATGTGGGAATACACGGATAAGGTAAAAGAGCATTTCCTCAAACCCAAAAACGCCGGTGAAGTGAAAGATGCCAATGCCGTCGGAGAGGTTGGATCCATGGCGTGCGGGGACGCGCTGAAACTGACCTTGAAGGTGGATGAAAAAGGGAAAATAGAGGACGCCAAGTTTCAGACCTTCGGCTGTGCGAGTGCAATTGCCTCCGCATCCGCGCTGACCGAGATGATCAAGGGAAAGAACCTGGAAGAGGCCGAAAAGATCAGCAACCAGGACATTGCCGAATTCCTGGGCGGGCTGCCGAAGGAAAAGATGCACTGCTCCGTGCTCGGCCGCCAGGCCCTGGAGGCCGCGCTCGCCAACTACAGGGGTGAACAGGTAGAGGAAAAGGAAGGCGAGATTGTTTGTGAATGCTTCGGAGTGACGGACGTGGAGATTGAAAGGGCGATCAGGGAAAACAACCTCAAAACCGTGGAGGAAGTCACCGATTACACCAAGGCCGGAGGTGGATGCGAGAGCTGTCATGATACAATCCGGGAGATTATCGCGAAAGTCCGGAAAGAAGAAAAGCCGCCCGCTCGACCAAAGCTCTCCAATATCAAGAAAATAAGGATGATCGAGGAGACCATCGAGAGCGAGATAAGGCCTTCACTCCAGCACGATGGAGGGGACATTGAACTGATCGACGTGGTCGGGAATCGTGTCCTCGTGGCCACAAGAGGGTCCTGTGCCGTTTGCAAGGCCGCGGAAATAACGCTGAAAAGCCTGGTCGAGGCCAAACTGCATGAATTTGTATCACCGGAGCTGGTGGTGGAGGAGGTGAAGGAATGACAACCGTGTACAT
>CAZEGG010000138.1:0-8570 GCA_964511755.1 uncultured Desulfobacteraceae bacterium
GCGGGTTCCCCCACTGATAAGTCACGAAAAGACGGTGCCCTCTCGCCAGTCACTCTAGAAAAGGCTTTTCCCCCTGAGCTCAGCTCTCGGTGCAGCCAATAGCGATGGTGCTCGGAAAGCAGGAGGACACGCCGTTCTCTGCTTACAGTTTTCTTGATATGCGGTGTAGGTGACGGTGAAAAGTCATTGCGCAGAGGTGGAGATAGTTAACCGGTTCTTTTCCGGGACAGGATCCAGCTATGATTACATGGTGAACCTGGCCACTTTCGGATTTGACATCTGGTGGAAGAAGAAGATCCTGGACAGGATACCCCGGGACCCCGCCCGAATCATCGACCAGGCCTCCGGAACCGGCATCCTTACCTTCAGGATCGCCCGCCGTTTTCCCCGGTGCCGGGTTTTCGGCGTGGAGCTTCGCGAAGAATATCTGAAGATCGCTCAGGAAAAGAGGAGAACTCTGCAGTTAAGGAATGCCGGGTTCATCCTGGGCCGGGCGGAAGATGTCTTCCTGGGTGCGGGCTTCGACTGCATCACCTCGTCGTACCTGGCCAAATACGCTGAGCTGGAAACCCTGGTACGGAACGCGAAAAGGATGCTCCGGAGCGGAGGCGTCCTCATCATGCACGACTTTACCTATCCTCGCGGCCTGGTGTTCCCTCGGATCTGGGAATTCTATTTCAGGCTGCTGCAGACCGCAGGGGCCTGGAAATATCCCCAGTGGCGGACCATCTTCGATGAGCTGCCCTGCCTGCTCCGGGAGACAAGATGGGTCCCTGAGCTGGAAGACATTCTGAAAAGGAATGCCTTTTCCCATATTCATGCCGAACGTCTCACGCTGGGGACTTCAACCCTTGTGACCGCCACGAACGCATAATGCCGCTCCCGACCCTTGCGTCCCGGCTTTCACCGAGTCATTCGGCCCAACTCCCGGGCACCAGCGAGATGTCAGATGCAAGGCGCCGAGGAGTGACGACCGAGACGTATAAACAATACGTCGCAGGGAGGAGCGAGCAAAGGCAACGCAGCAGATGATGCCTTGCTGGTGCCCGGGCTTTAACTCTTTCTTGAGGTCTTCGTCTGAAAAGGAGTAATCTGCTGCTTCACCTTGGAACTCCGGCATTCTGGACACTTGAAGTCTTTCTTTTCGTATTCCGAGATGGACATGGACATGGAGAAAGACTTGTTGCATTTCTCACACTTGAAATCGTAAACAGGCATTCTGACCCTCCTATTTGCTTGGAATCACCGGCTCCCCTTCTGATCTTCTCTTCCCTATTACCCGTCCTGATCACTACCCTGCGTCATCGCTGTTTGGAAGCGGCCTGGTTCTTCCTGCGTTCACAGGGAGCGATGCGGTATGAGAAAATTCCTCCGCCCTTCCCGCCTGACTTCACCGGTTATAACCGTCTCCTGGCCGACCAGCTGAAGCAGTTCATCCAGATACTCATTGTTTTGGACGAAGTACTGTTTTTCATCATAGGTCGAAATATGGACTCCCGTCACTTTGCCGTTCTCGTCCCAGGCAGCGGGAATCACCAATCCACGGATGGTCACAAAATTGTTGCTGTCCGTGACGTGTTTTGCCTTCATAAGGGCACTTCCTGTTGCCATCATGGTGAAAGTGTGATCCAGGACTTTCCCAGCCCTGAGAAAGACGGAATTTCCTTGGGATAGATGAACATGCGCCCCCTATTGCTCCGCTCTCTATCAAAACATCAGCAATTGTCATGCCAATATGTAAGTATTTGACTTATCAGGGGTAACCCTCGTCTTGTTTTCAGGCGCAGGAATTGGTGCTTCTAAGCAAGGCCGAGAATCATAGGGCGTAAATGGTTCGGAAAGCGAAGAATAAGACTTAAGATATTGAAATTAATTGACAGTTTTGATGGGACGAACTGAGGGTTCCGCTATTTGGAGAACGTGAACTCAGGATTCCTGTCTCCTCGGCGGTGCTGCCGGAGCTTTGAAATCTTCCTTTCGGATATCATATTTTGTCAGCAGTTTGTGGAGCTGCCGGGTTGTAATGCCCGCCGTCTTTGCAGTATTTTTCAGTTTCCCCTGGTGCGTAGAAAGGATCTCCTGCAGGTAGGAACGTTCTGCGACTTCAACGGCCTTGTGCCTCACCTCTGCAAGCGAATGGGAGGAATTCACCGGCACGACTGCAACCGCATCGTCTGAGTAGAAGAGTTCGTTCGGAAAGCTGTTTCTGGTGAGAACGGGCTCGGAGCCCAGCACGTACGCCCGCTCTATGATGTTTTCAAGTTCCCGGATATTTCCCGGCCAGGGATACTTCTTAAAAGACTCGATGACATCGGGTGCTATACTGTGAATGTCCTTGTGACCCTCCCTTTCGAGTCGCCTGAGAAACAGCTCCGCAAGATGGGGTATATCTCCAGCTCTTTCCCTCAGGGGTGGAATCTCAATGGGAAAGACATTGAGCCGGTAGTAGAGGTCCTTCCGGAACCGGCCCTCGTCACATGCCTTTTCCAGATCCTCATTAGTGGCGGAGATGATCCGCACATCCACCTCAATAGTCTTCTCGCCTCCGACTCTCTGAAAGATCCTGTCCTGGAGCACCTGTAAAAATTTCAGCTGGGCGGAGGGTGTCAGCGTTCCGATCTCATCCAGAAATATTGTTCCCCCATGGGCGATCTCGAACTTTCCCAGCTTTCTCTTTATCGCACCGGTGAAGGCCCCCTTTTCGTGCCCGAAAAGCTCGCTCTCCAGAAGCGTGTCCGGGATCGAACCGCAATGGACGCTGATAAACTGATTGTCCCTTCGATTGCTGTGGTGATGAATCATCCTGGCCAGCACGCCTTTTCCCGATCCCGTCTCGCCTCTGAGCAGGACAGTCGTCCTCGTTGAGGCAACCTTTCGAACCTTTTCGTATACTTCCTTCATTTCAGTGCTCTGGCTCTGAACGATTTCCAGGGCATCGGATTGCCAGAATTGATCCCGCAGATAGTGAAGTTCAGATCTTATGGCCAGATATTCTCGGGTGCTTTGGACCGCCAACTTCACTTCCGCAGGATCAATGGGGTATGAAATATAGTCGGCCGCTCCTGCTTTCACAGCCCTTACCGCGTCTCTGATCGACTCCTTCGATGCCATGACAATGATCTCGGTGCCTGGAGCAAGGGTCCATATGGACTGCAATTCTATCTTGGATTCCTCTTTCGACTCAGGTTCGCGGAGTAACGCTGCGTCTATAAAGAGAAAGGCATAATGCTCCTCCCGAAGCCTCCTCAAAGCGTCTTCTCGGCTGGAAGACATCCTGACAGCATAATCGGAACTTAAGGCGCCATGGATCGCATCAAACGCCTGTCTTTCTTTTGTGACGACAATCAAAGATTCCAATATTTCCTCGAAACAAGCAAAGATCCGGGTTCTGCCTCCGTTCCATACCGTCTACGGCCCGGGGAGGTTCGGCTGAAGAATCTCTTCCAGCCGCACTTCCTCGGGCCGCATTCAGTCCTCTCGGGTACCCGCACCAGCCGGACACGAAGCGCGTATTTTTTTATGGGATAAGGGTAGCATTTTGGGGAGCCGAAGCATACAAAAAAAGTCTCCTGAAAATCAACCCCTGAAATGGTCTTTTCTGCTTGACGGGGTGTATGTCGTCGTCCCCTTTTCCCTTGACGAACTGGGGAGATTTATCTAATACTCTTCTTATAAAAAGAAGGCCTTATCAACACACCTCCTGAATTTCAGAAGAAACAATCGAACTCAGGCTTATACCGAACCGTGCTGAACTCTAACATCACTCGGGGATTAAACAGATGCTGATTCCAAAGCCTCTCTCGTTTCTCAGGGATCACCGGATGGCGTTTTTTCACGAGTTTCTGAAACACCCTTTGCAGATCGGGTCGATCATTCCCAGTTCCCGGTTTCTGGAACGTCAGATTGTGGAGGCGGGGGACGTCTCTTCGGCGAGGACCATAGTGGAACTGGGTCCCGGAACCGGAGGCACAACCCGGGCCATACTGCACGCGATGAATCGGGATGCCCGGCTCTTGAGCATCGAAATCAACTTACATTTCCATGCCTTGGTGAGCGGGATCAAGGACGATCGACTCATTGTCCATCTCGGCAGTGCAAGAACGCTTGCGGACACCCTTTCACGGTACGGAATGGGCGCGCCCGAGGTCCTGATTTCCGGCATTCCTTTTTCCACCATGAGCGATGATGCGGGAACCGAGATTCTCGAAAAAGTCTTCTCGGTGCTTGCACCGGGGGGACGCTTCGTGGCATACCAGGTGAGCAAGCGGGTCTGCACCCTGTGCCGGCCTCTCGCGGGGCCCGGGAAGATGGAGGTACAGCTCCTGAACATACCGCCGCAGCGGGTCTATAGCTGGCAGAAAAACGGCCGGCAGGGTACCGTTTGAGTCTGAACCCGCTTGGCCGGTATCCACAGTTGCCGTGGAGGTATGGCAGTGAATACTGAAACGTTATTCCTACTATTACAGGGCGTGAAGAATGGTCAGTGAAAAATCCTCCGGTCGAACATGCGCAATCTGCGGCAAGACTTTCAATGCCCGCGATTTGGTGGCAGGCGTCCTGATCCGCGACGCTGTTGCCAAGATCATCCTCGGGGAGTATCCGGAGTGGACGCCGGAGTTGTACATCTGCCGGAACGATTTGGCCCGGTTTCGGGGGGCCTATGTTCATTCCCTGGTGGAATCCGAGGTGGGAGAGCTGACCTCGCTCGAAAAGGAAGTCCTGGAAAGCCTTGAAAAGCATGAGATCCTAGCCACGAATGTCGATGCCGAGTTCGAAGAGGACTGGACCCTGGGAGAGCGATTGGCGGATCGGATCGCCGCCTTCGGCGGGTCTTGGGCATTTCTCATACTGTTCGGGGCGTTCATTGCCCTGTGGATCGGGATAAACGCCGCAGTTTTTTTCTGGAAGCCCATAGACCCCTATCCCTTCATCCTCCTGAACCTGCTTCTCTCATGCCTGGCCGCTGTCCAGGCGCCTATCATCATGATGAGCCAGAACCGCCAGGAGGCGAAAGACCGCCTCCGCTCTCAGCACGATTACCAGGTGAACCTCAAGGCCGAGCTGGAGATCCGGCATCTGCACGAAAAGATCGACCACCTCCTCACTCGGCAGTGGGAGCGCCTTGTCCAGATTCAGGAGGTTCAGCTCGACCTCCTTTCAGAGCTCACCCACACCCAAGCCCGCCATTAGCTGTCGCCAACTCTTTCATTGAACATCCCGATGAGGTCCCAGGGCGCCCTGCGCACCAGCATTCCATAGGCGTTTTGCGGAAAATGCCCGTCCAGTTCGGATACCGCCAGTTTCAGGCGGCGCTCTATCTCGTCTTCCATAGGGGCCTCGGCAGCGCGGAAACAGGCGAGCACGTCTTCTTCCAGCAGGGTCGAACCGGTGCGGAGCAATGGCGCAATGTGCGGCCGGATCCCTTTTGCGAACCGGAGCAGGACCGGAACCAGGACAGCCAGCTGCTCAGGACGAAGAGAGCGCGTGGAAAGATGCTGCCGTATCTCCTGAAGATCGTCGGCTATCTGGTAGGCCTCGCCTATGCGGGACCCGTACCGGTAAGCCTTTTCTCTCAGTGCATCCTCGGCTTCAGCGCCAATGGCGCCCAACCGGGACGCGGCGCCGAACAACGCAGCTGTCTTCAGATGGATGATCTTTTCGTAGAGCGTATGGTCCAGTGCATAGGATCCAAGCGACCTGGTTACCGCCAGCGGGTCGAGGGGTTCATGGAAGGCGCCCCGTGAGATATCAGCAATGGCCCGGGAGACCACCAGGCCATCCTCCCTGCCCAGTTCGCTCGCCATGCCGATAGCCGCTGCAAAGATCACATCGCCGAGGAGGACGGCTCGTCGAGTTCCTTCCAGGGTCCATGCCGCCGGCAGCCGCCTTCTCATGGTGTCACGATCAACAATGTCATCATGTATCAGGCTTGCGGCCTGGATCAGCTCCACCGCAACGGCCCGGGCCACGGCTGATTCAGTTGAACCTCCAAGGGTGTCGCTGATCAGGCAGAGGAGACAGCCCCGGATCTTTTTCCCCGCTTCCAAGGCCGTCTTGAGGAGGTCTGCCTCATTCAAAGGCATATGATCCAGGAAAAGGGAGATTTGTCGATCGAAAGCCTTATCCAGCCTGGGTTTCAGTGTCTCCATATATCCTTTGAAATGCGCCGGCATTTTTCCTCCCTGAGTGTCTGAAGGGGGGCGTCACCCGAGTGCGCGCCGGAGCAACAGCCCCGCTCCCAAAAGGAGGACCCCGATGCTGATGCTTTTGAGGACGGCCTCATAGCGTTTCATCAATTCTCTTTCTTCCTTTTTGAGCCCCGTCTCCCTGCGTTTCAGGCTCTTGTAGGGCCGGGACGCCTTGATTTCCACCTGGCTGAAAAGGGCCATGGATCCTGCCAGTACAAGTGCCTCCAGGGAGATGCGGTTGGTCTGCATCATATATCCGGCGCACACGGGCAGAAACCCCCAGGAGAAGACGAACCATGCATCCGTGTGAAACCTTCCTCCGAACCATTCCAGGTTGTAGGCAAATACGAAGAGACCCTCAAGAATTGCCACGATCCAGAGAAGAGGAACATAGAGCACCATGTAGTAGATGGCGATCAGGTAGGCAATGACGAGGGAGGTGATCGCCACGAACCAGAGTTGTGCGTTCGTGAAAAGAGTTCCCCACGGTTTTGTCTCTTTGCTGCCCACGGCATCGAGGGCATGGGCAGCGATGCCCAGCCCCAGGAAATATACCACAGCAGTGGCCAGAACCCGCTCCCAGTGGACTTTTTCCGCCAACATCGCTCCGATAACTGTGAAGGCGATGACCATTCCGGTATAGGGGAGAAAGAGCATACCGACAAAATGCCTGAATTTCGGTGAACCGAAGGCCGGTACGAACCACTCCGAAGTCCTGTCAGGCAGATGGCCCGGTGGGTATCCGTTCGGAGCCAAAGTCTAACCTCCTTTCAACTGGAAAAAGTCGTCCGAAATGCGGCTGTTGATTTTGAGGTTCGTGAACCGGACGGTCCTTTCCAAGGCCCCTTCCGGTGTTGACTCCTGGACTCCCACCGGGAGCCAAAGCGTTTTATCAATAGAGAACCGGTATTGGGTCAGGACTCCCTTGCGGAAATGGTTTTGAGCCAGAACGCGAATTTCAATAAGGCCTTTCCCTTCAAGAAGTTCCACGGGACCGCGGCGCGCATCTGTTACGCTGCGGGATATATTCCTGATGAGAAGGCCCAGGTCTGTCCGGTCTACCGGCTGCCCGAAGGGCGTTTTGAGAAGGGAATTGTCCGGGGAAAGGTGAATTACGAAAAAACGCGCCCAGCCGAAGGGTCGCACAGCCACCTTCCCGTTCTTGTCGGGATAGACGAGTACTCGACCCGGATGCGGAGATTCCACATCGATGCGAATCCGATTCGGCTTCTCGAAGGTGTAATCAAACCTTTGCGTTTCGAAATTTCCCCCACGCCCGCGATTCCTCACCTCCACTTGCATCTGGTAATTCTTCACGCGGGCATAGGCCGCTTCCATGTTCTTAAGGATCGCCTGGAGATCAGAGGGCCTCTCCCCGAAAGCCGGCAGGAGAAGACAACACACAAGGAGCAAGACAACTGCCACGCTACCCCCTCGGCATTCTCGACTTCGTCGAGCTGCGGGTTCCCCCGCTGATAAGTCACGAAAACACGGCGCCCTCCCGCCGGTCACTCAGCAAAAAGGCCCTATCCCGCATGCAGTTCAATCAATTCTTGAACTTCAGAGTACGCAACAACCGAATGAACCATTTTAAAGCAGTGTGTCTGACAAAAAGCAACTTTTTTTTGAAAAGAATATAATGAAATGAATCTATTAAATTATTTTTAATATAACTATAGTAAAAATGATTAAATGGGTCAAGGAAAATCGATTTACCGTGTGAGTCTCCTCCCGCAGAGCGGGACGCATCATGTCCTCCTTGAGAAGCCTCTTACGGGAAACGCGGCGTTCTTATGAGGGCGGCGCCTACGCAGGAGAAATTGCAGCAGGAACTTGAAAGTCGCTTTTGAGTAATTATCTAATGCACAGGTGGTGAACACGAGGAGGACGAGAAAATGGACGACAAAAAAGAAATATTGAAATCGTTGTTCGAGGCAATCGGCGAGGAAGGATGCGGCATCACGTGCGAAGAGGCGAATATCTTCAAGGATGACGAAGGATGGAAAATGCTTCTGGAGGGTTTTATGGAGCCCTGGTTTCTTGGAAAGAGCGTTGAAGAGGCGAAGGCGAGCATCGAGGAATATGCTTCAATGAGGTTCGGGCTGAGCTGATTGGTGCCCATCCATACAGTGAAGTTGGGGACGAGCATTCCTGTGCGCTTCCGGAGAGGCACGAGGAGGAGGGAAGAGAGATGGGAAAGAATAAAGAGAAGTGCACCAGATCGATCATCGGGTTCCTCGAGAAGGAATATCCCGATGCAAGAACCGCTTTGCACTTTACGAATCCTCTGGAGCTGCTGGTGGCCACGGTGCTCTCGGCCCAGTGCACCGACGAGAGGGTCAACAAGGTTACTGTCGGTCTTTTCAGGAAATATAGATCAGC
>CAZEGG010000139.1:0-8549 GCA_964511755.1 uncultured Desulfobacteraceae bacterium
TTGCTTCGAGGACGATGGCCTCGGCCAGGATCTGGGAGGAATCGTATTTCTTTCCATCCCACAGGATCCTGTCGCCGATGATGGAAAGCTCGGTGCAGGCGATCAACAGCGCCTGCGCATTCCGGCCTGCCAGATGGTCGGAGGCGGCCTGCGCTTTCGACATCACCTTCTCATCGAGACTCCCCGACTTTATCCCGCGGATCGCTGCCAGAAGACCGTCCTGAAGTCCCGCCGCCGGATAGATCAGTTCCACGTCCCGTTTCATGAAAGACCGAGTGTAGAGTTCCGTTTTCAGAACCGCAGGAGAGGCGAGCAGGCCCACGCGCCGTATCCCGGGATTTTCCCTGACGATCCGCTCCACGGCAAGTTCGATCATGTGGAGCACCGGGATGTGTACGGCCCCGGCTATTTCTTCATAATAGTAATGGGCCGTGTTGCAGGGAATAGCCAGGAAATCGGCCCCCCATGTCTCCAGGCGTCTGCCCATCCCGGCCAGACAGGGACCGGGGCTTTCACCGGTGCCTTCGATCAGGGCGCGGATACGGGACGGGATCCCGGGATTGTTGTCCACCAGCATGTGTATATGGTCCCCGTCATCGACAGCCGGGGTGGCCTTGATGACGCGATTCATAAGGTCAACGGTCGCTTCCGGTCCCATCCCTCCTATTATTCCGACGGTTTTCGCTTTCATTGTGGTTTCCTGCGGCCTTAGCCGGGTGAAAGACGGGACCCGGGCGTCTACGCGTCCGGCACCGCCTCATCCCCCAGTATGGCCTTCATGTAGACATAGAGGGCCGGGGACCCGCCCGTGTGAACGAAAAGGACATTTTCGCCCTTCTTGAACACTCCCTTGCGGGACAGGTCGATCAGACCCGCCAGGGCCTTTCCGGTGTAAACAGGGTCCGTGAGAATGCCCTCCGTTTTTGCCAGCATATTGACCGCCTCCACCATCCTCCTGTTCGGGAGGGAATAGTGAGGGCGCCAGTAGTCGTCGAAGCACCTGACAAGATCCCTCGAAACGGCGGAGCCGATTCCCACATGTTCGGCGGTCCTGAGCACGAGGTCGTAGACCATGGCTTCCTGCTCCTCATTGTCCCGGCTCACATTGATCCCGAAGATGGGGATGTTCATATTGCACCCCGCAAATCCCGTGATCAGGCCGGCATGAGTGCCGGTACTCCCGCTCGAGACCACGACCTTGTGCACGTCCAGCCCTCTGTCGAAAAGCTGGTCCTGGAGTTCCTGGGCGCATGCCACATAGCCCGTGGCCCCCACGGGATTGGAGCCGCCGCCGGGAATGATGTAGGGCTTGCGCCCTTCGGCAGCCGCTTCCTCTGCGACCTGCTCCATGGCCGCCGCCATATCGGCTCCGGCGGGCACCACCTTGACATCTTCCACACCCAGGAGACGGTACAGGAAGTTGTTGCCTCCTGCATGCTTGTCGTAAGTTCCGGGCACCCGCTCTTCAAGGACCAGCCGGCATTTCATCCCTTCTTTCACGGCCGCCGAAAGAGTGAGGCGGCAGTGGTTCGATTGGATCGCGCCGCAGGTGATCAGGGTGTCGCACCCCTGCCCCAGGGCATCGGCCACCAGGAACTCGAGCTTGCGGGTCTTGTTGCCCCCAGCGGTCAGGCCGAGGAGATCGTCCCTCTTGATGTAGACGTTCGGCCCCCCCAGCGCCCGGGTAAAATTGGGGACGAACTCCAGCGGGGTTTGTCCCTCGGTATACCGTCTTCTCGGAAATCGAGCCAGATTCATGTTATCCTCCTCAGAAACCGCCTGACAGGACCGCCCTCAAGGAAGGGCGATAATAGCTTCAATCTCTATGTCCGCACCCTTGGGCAGCGCCGCTACCTGGATCGCGGAACGGGCAGGAGGCTTTTCCGTAAAGTATTCGGCGTATACCTGGTTCATCGCCGCAAAGTCATCCATATTTTTCAAGAAAACCGTTGTCTTCAGTGCCCGGCTGAGATCGCTTCCTGCCGCCTCGGCGATCGCCCGGATATTCCGGATGACCTGGCGGGTCTTCTCTTCAATGCTGCCCTTGACCAACTCCCCTGTCCCGGGATCGACCGGGATCTGGCCGGCCACGAAGATCATGCCTCCGGCGATGATCCCCTGGGAATACGGTCCGATCGCCGCAGGCGCCCCTTTCGTAAACAGAATCTCCTTCTCCATCTCATTCTCCTCTTCAGAATGCCGTCACATTTTATTCGCCGCCCAAATCAGCCATCTGATTTTCGCCTCGTGAGTTTGGCCGGCTGATCCGGCGAAATCCCTGATCCACCAGCAAGGTGTCAGATGCAAGGCGAAGATCCCGTCTCCGGCGGGAGCGCCGCATCGTAGATCCCGTGTTGTGTGCGGGAGGAGCGAGCGAAGGCAACGCGGCTTGAGCTCTGGGAAATCCCGTCTCAGCGGGAATGATGCCTTGCTGGTGGATCAGGGCGCCAACAAATATCTTGCTCCCTCATGTTTCAGGATGATATATTGAAAATTAAGTGGAATCAAGAAAAAAGCAGGAAAAATCGGGCTGATCGACGGGTTGTCAACCCGGAGAGACCGAGTCTTCCCATGGGGAGACTGGGGTGCTTCGGAGCTTCCGGAAAGGCGACAGGAGGGACGTATTATGAGAATCATCGTGATCGGTGCAACAGGCACAATAGGACGGCAGGTGGTAAGGTTGCTGGAGGCTGACCATGACGTGGTCAGAGTTGCGTTCAGAAGCGGCGATTTCCGGATCGATTTGTCTTCAAAGACCACCATCGAAAAGTTGTTTCAGGACGCGGGCCCGTTTGACGCAGTGGTCTGTGCCGCAGGCCTTGCCCGGTTCGGCAGCCTGGACGAGCTCGGCGACGAGGATTACGCGCTGGGGCTGACCAGCAAGTTGATGGGACAGGTCAATCTGGTCCGCGTGGGCCGATGGCACATCAACGAAAACGGGTCATTCACCTTGACGAGCGGTCTGCTGAGCCGAGAACCCATGCCGGGCAGTTCGTCCATCAGCATGGTCAATGCGGGTGTCGAGGCCTTTGTGCGGGCGGCGGCCCTCGAGATGGATCGAGGTATACGGGTGAATGCGGTGAGCCCTATCTGGGTTAAAGAGACCATGGAAGCTATGGGAATGGACAGCTCCGGCGGCATGTCCGCTGAAATGGTCGCCAAGACCTACAAGGAAAGTGTCGAAGGACGCAGGAATGGAGAAGTCCTGGATGTGAGGGACTTCGCCTGACCTGTGCATGATCTAAACAGGGGATGAGGGAAAGAGGGGGGAGAAATGCATTTCAATTTATCGCAGGAACCTTGGAATCTCCTCATTCGGATTCTTGTGGCAGCGGCTTGCGGCGGCGTTCTGGGTGTCGAGCGCGACATTCATGGCAGAGGGGCAGGGCTGCGGACCCATTTATTGGTAAGTGCCGGTGCGGCCTTGTTCATGATCCTGTCCACGCATGTTGCGGCGTTCGATGTCGTCATTCCTTCCGGTTTCAGCAAAGTGACAGACCCGGGACGGATAGCAGCGCAAATAATAACCGGCATAGGCTTCCTTGGCGCGGGGGTCATTCTGAAGGAAGGGATAAGCATTCGAGGCCTGACAACCGCAGCCTGTTTGTGGATCGCAGCAGCCATCGGCATGGCTGCAGGGGCCGGGCTTTACCTTATTGCGACCACTGTGACGGTGCTTGCCCTGTTCACACTTGTGCTGCTTCGCCACCTCGAAAGATTCTATCGAAAGGACATTTACAGAGATCTTGAGGTTAAGGTCTCCAATGAGATAGATATTCGTCAAGTCGTCGAGAAGGTAAAAAGTGAAGAAGTAATGCTGATTTTTCTGGGTGTGGAGCGAGACTATGAAACTCAAACGACAACTGCCCGGATGTCATTGAGGCTCTTCTACAAGGGTAATGCGGACAAGCTGTTTCCCCTCATAATGGAACGGCTTGAAAAGAGCCGGATACCCTTGAAAGCCATAAGATGGCTGCGGCCTTGATCGGATACTTCTCATGCGTATCGGTTCCAGGATTCATCATCCAGGATCATACGGCAAGCGACCGAGGTGCCTGGCGGGTAGATAGAAAGGACAACATGAGGAACATCATCATAGGCATGGCGGTCGCGGTTGTTGCCCTGTCGACGCTGGCCTACCACCAGGGAGGCATGCCGCTGGTATTGACCGGCCTGAAGACGGGCGGGATTCTGCTGGTGGAGATCACCCCCTTGCTGGCGGCAGCATTTCTTCTGGCCGGCCTCATACAGGTCATGGTTCCCCGTGAATTCATTGAACGATGGCTGGGACGGGGCGCCGGCGTCAAAGCGGTGCTGCTGGGGGCTGTTGCAGGAGCGCTTGTTCCCGGGGGACCCTATATATCCTACCCCATTGCGGCATCTTTTTTCATCGAAGGTGCGGAGATAGGCACCGTCATGGCCTTCATTGCGGCCAAGAACGTATGGACCCTGACCAGGCTTCCCATGGAGGTAGCACTTCTGGGCGTCAGCGTCACCTTTCTGCGGTACATTATCACCTTTCCGATCCCGATAATCGTCGGATTGCTTGCCAATCTCATTCTCTCGCGGAGCGTCGAAAGCGTGCGCGAACAAGTGCGGGAACTGGTGGGAAAGGGCGGGTCATGATAGCTGCAACCGTCATACTGACTGTTTTTGCACTGGCGCTTTTTATCGCAGCCGTCAGGCGCGGTGACGGGTCGGCTCAAAAGGCGATGCGATCGGGAACCAATATGCTGGTAAAAGTCATTCCCCTGCTGCTTTTGGCCTTCGTTCTTGCCGGCATGATGGAGGTCTCTTTCCCGCCGGGGCTCATACGGGAATGGCTGGGGCAGAATGCCGGTCTGAGAGGAGTTCTGATCGGAGGGGCATGCGGTTCTCTTATTCCCGGAGGACCGTATGTCGCCTTTCCTATTATCTCAGCGGTACACAAGGACGGCGCCGGCATCAGCACGGTGATCGCCTTTGTGACCGGGTGGGCCATGATGGGCGTGGGAAAAATTCCCTTTGAGCTGGCATTCATGGGCACGCGCTTTACCTTTGAACGTGTTTTACTTTTTCTTGTTTTTCCACTTCTTGCCGGATGGGTTGCGTATTTGGTGTTTTAACCTGCCCTGCACACCTGTTTCGCCGCCGGAACGTGGAAAGACGTTCCCCTGAAAAAATGAGGACATAACTATGATAAAAATCGAACCATTTGCCCTGGAGCGTTACTTTGCACGGCACGAGTTCTCGGCCGAATATCTCCTTTCATGCTCCGACTGCGAGGCCCTTTGCCTGGAAGAACTGCTGGAGATGGCCGATACCGAAACCATGCGGTTATGGGAAAACCTGAAATTCGGGTATACGGAAACCCTCGGCCACCCGGTACTTCGCGAGTCAATTGCCTCCATCTACGAAGGCATCAATGCCGACAACATCCTGGTGACGGTCCCCGAGGAGGGAATCTTTCTGACCATGCAGGCGCTTCTCGAACCGGGAGATCAGGTGATCTGCACGTTCCCCGGCTACCAGTCGCTCCACGAGCTGGCCCGGTCGATGGGGTGCCGCATGACCATGTGGGAGTCGGAGGAGCGTTCCGGCTGGCGCTTCAGCGTCGATCACCTGGAAAACCTGATCCGGGACAACACCAAACTGGTGGTGGTCAATTTTCCCCACAACCCTACCGGTTTCGTGCCCACCCGAGATGAATATGCGTCGGTCGTGGATCTTGTCCGTCAGAGGAACGCCTACCTGCTTTCCGATGAGATGTACCGGTTCCTTGAAGTGGAGCCCGGAACGACACTCCCTGCAGGCTGCGAATTGTACGACAAGGCCATCTCCCTCTTCGGCCTGTCGAAGACTTTCGGCTTGCCCGGGCTCAGGATCGGTTGGATTGCAACCCGCGACCACGATGTCATCGAACGCATGAGCCTTCTCAAGGACTACATCACCATCTGCAACAGCGCACCGAGTGAAATCCTGGGGCTTATCGCGGTCCGCTCCCGTGAGAGGATCATCGCCAGACATCAGGTGCGCATTCGCAAGAACATGGAGGTGCTGGATGGGTTTTTCGCCAAGCACCGCAAGGTCTTCGGCTGGAACCGACCCTTGGGAGGCTCCGTGTGTTTCCCCAGAATGCTGGCATTCGAAGACACATTCGAGTTCTGTGAAAAACTGCTCAGAGAGACGGGGATTATGCTCGTGCCTTCCAGGCTATTCCAGTATGGCGATCACCATGTTCGTATGGGATTCGGCAGGAGAAACTTGCCGGAAGCGGTCGAGCGGTTTTCGGACTACCTGGATAGGCTCCCGCAATAACGGGCATGTGTCGTCCTCGCCCGATTCATTGCCGGAGTCGCATGTAATGGCCGAACTTGCGGAGGCTCAGGGGGGAAAAGCGGTCGAGCACGCTGGTCAGCTCCAGGCCCGGAACGAGGACCTTGACGACCGGGACTTCCAGATCATCTCTTGTCAGGTCCACATAAATGGGATAGTACCCGTTCCTGACCAGTACCTTCTCAAGGAGTCGAAGGTCCTCTGAGGCGTTCCCTGAGGAAAAATCGGGAAGATCCTCATAGCGCACGACCCGCGAACTCTCGGGGGGAACCGCCGAACCGAACCAGTACGGGTACGGATACGGAATTTCGGTCATGGCGGACACGACGGCCCGTTTGCCGTCAAGGTTTGCCGCGGACCCCTTCAGTATCACACCGCCCGGTCCCTGGATGAAGGTCTTATAGCAGGGTATTCCGAATTCCTGGGTCAGGTCCAGGAACTGGATCTGGATACCTTTTCGGCTCATCCCTTCGACGATATCACTGACTTTTGAATCTTCCGAGACCAGGAGAAAACGTCGGTCCTCGCTGTACGGCACCACCTTTTCCGCATCCCTTTCCAGCACCTCCAGGAGGCCGCTCAGCCTCGCCTCATCAATGGTGCTTCCCGCCCCGAGGCCTGTGGAGGGAAGCCCGCCAGTGAGGCTTACTTCATCGAAATTGGCGAACAGGAAGACCATCTGGGCCGGGACATATGCGGAGCAGCGCCCTCCGGCCCCGACTTTTTCTCCCGCCATCCAGTAGAGCTCCTGGTCCTCGTAAAGGACTTCCAGGAGGAATTCATTGGGGTCCACTGTCTCGTGCCTTCGTTTCAGCTCCGAATAGGTTCCCTTCACCAGGCTTCGGGCTTCCCCGTATCCCGGAAGGTCTTCCTCGTCAGCTCTGCAAAAGGCGGAGTATCGTTCCACTATCTCCATCAGGCAGGAAATCCTTGCCTGGTGAATGTTGAGGCCACGGCCGTAGCTCACCTGTCCCCCCTGCAGTCTCCAATTGTTTTTTCCCTGTTTCAGGGAGACATCCAGATGCCAGGGCCTTTCCACGGCGTAGGGGCTCACGGTGGCCTCGGTCCTGGATTCCCAGCCCCTGAGGATGCCCAGGCGATCCAGCTTCCTGTTGGCCGTCCTGGCCATCTCCCTGGCGTTCGCTTTGTCAAAAGGCGTTTTTCCGGGTACAGTCCTCGATTCCGCGGCTCCTTCAAGATCCCGGACAGTGACGCGGCCGGCCCACCATCTGTTCAGCGTTTCTGAATCGTAGGGAATGGGGAGTCCCGACTCGTCAGGCGGAGGAAGGGGTTTATGCCAGGTCATGTTTTCTGAAAACAGCCTGAGCCAGTCATCATGGCATGCATGGCGGCCCGGTTCCGGCCATCGGGCGTAGATGAGAGGACTGGGGCGAGCCGGCTCCCGGAGGTTGTTTTCGGCAAGACGTTTTCCGAGGGATTCGAATTTTTGGTAGAGAACCGAGGCTTCGCAGACCAGGGCCCGCAGCACTGCTCCGTTCATCCCGCCTTTTTCCACAAGTTCGGCCAGTTGATCCGGTTCAAGTTTTCCAATGCAGTCCAGGGCGTACCGGCGCATGAACTGGTCACGGGGATGATCCCGGAGAATCGAAAAAAGATCCGAGAGCGCGAGATCTCCCTCAGGGACGCAGGAAAACCAGCCCACTCCCTGACCCGTGCCCAGGCGGGTGAGTGTGTAGCGTATCGTGGTATCAGCGGGGCTTGCAGCTTCAGGACTCACGTTTCATACCGGCCTTGTTCTTCGTTCATAGGCGCCTCTGGCCCGGTCCTGGAGATAAACATAATCGAACTTCCCGCTGCACGCCTCTTCGAACCACTTCTGTCCGAGGTCCCGGCAGGATGAACACGCCTTTCTCGGAATGTGAACGGCGAGGATGTGATTTCCCGTGCTGGAGATCGATTCGATGGAAAGCGCCCCCGCGCAATCCAGGCACCGGCGGATTCTCTCGTCCTGCCTCTCCCTGATGGAGTCGGTATCATAGTAGAGCTCCCGCTTCCTTCGCACTATCTCTCCCGGTTCATACCGGCTCCTCTGAAATCCATCCCGCAGGAACAGATCTGTGAGATCTTGTATCTCCTGCTCGATATACCGGGTAACGTCGTCGCGCTGGGGCCGGTAGTCCCGGTCGTAGTTGGGTTCTTTCACAAAACCCGTATCCAGCCCCGCCATGGCCATGATAATGCCCACATTCACGTAAGGAAGCGCGTTTTCCACG
>CAZEGG010000140.1:0-8542 GCA_964511755.1 uncultured Desulfobacteraceae bacterium
TTTCAAAAGAGTTCGTGGAGAGCGGAAAACCCGTGTTCGCCATCTGCCACGCGCCGCAACTCCTGATTACCGCTGATGTGATCAGGGGTCGCAGGATCACCGGATGGAAATCCGTAATCCAGGACATCAAGAACGCCGGGGCCGAGTTTATCGATCAGGAAGTAGTGGAAGACGGCAACCTGATATCCAGCCGCAGCCCCGCGGATCTTTCACATTTTATCGAGGCGTCCCTCAAGAGACTCTGACAAACCCGGCGCTTCGTTTTGAACCTGCCCATCGACTGTGAGCAGGTTTCCCCGATCCGAGGAGCATGGGGGTTAAAAGCTCGAAATTCGAAACAGATCCCAATGAGGAAAATCAAAAACCTCTCCCCCATTCTCTCTTGAGAGGGGGGTGGGGGGAGTTGAGAGAACTTCGGTGAATCCCCTTCGATCGTTTTTCAAAGGAGAGATCTCCGGTCAAAATTATAGGTGAACGACATTAGAGTAGGCCTGTTTGCAGCATTTGATCATTTGAATTTGTCTCGTGCTTCATGCTTAGAATTTGGATTTTGGCTCTCGCGTAACGGGAATAAAACTCACTGGAGGCTGCAAGATGGAAAAGACAGTGTATATTGACGAGGACGAGTGCATCGGCTGCGGTACGTGTGAGGAGATCTGCGACGAGGTGTTCAGGCTCGATGAGGAGACGGAGAAGGCAGAAGTCATCATGCCTGAAGGAGGACCTGAAGGCCTGATCCAGGAAGCAATAGACTCATGCCCGGTTGAATGCATTCACTGGGAGGAATAACCCGAAAAGGAGGTACGTGAACATGTTGCCCGTCGGTCCCCTGATGATCGAACACAGGCTTATCGAGAGAATGATCGAGGTCATGAAGCGAAGACTCGATCAATGGGAAAGGGAGGGAAAAGCGGATACCTCGTTTATCGAAACCGCTGTGGACTTCATCCGGACGTATGCGGATCGGTGCCACCACGGAAAAGAGGAAGATATCCTGTTTCGAGACCTCGTCAATAAGCCCATCTCCAAGGATCACAAACGTGTCGTAGAGGAGCTGATGGCGGATCATCGTAAGGGAAGAGATCTGACCGGCAGGCTGGTAGAGGCGAACGATGCATACCGGAACGGCGACGACAAAGCGGTTTTTACGATTTTCGATTGCGTAAAATCCCTGGTCGAGTTCTATCCGAAGCACATAGAAAAGGAGGACCGGCATTTCTTTATCCCCGTCATGGAGTACTTCAGCAGCGAGGAGAAGGAGGCCATGCTGGAGGAGGAATATGCGTTCGACCGGGAGCTCATTCATGAGGTATACCGCACGTACGTGAAGAAAGCTGAGGAAGGATTGGCAAGGATCGGAGAGAAATCGGGAACAAAATGAACGTGCAGGTCAAGAGGACATACGACCTGCCGGAGGAGACTCGCTGCTATTGTTTGCCGGAAAACCACGACTTTAGCCTGGAGGGCCAGTGTAGAGGATTGCATAAACTCCGCCATGCCCGTCGCGCATCCGTCCACTGCCTGCCCGTCAGAAGGGTCCCGCCGTAGACTTCCAAGTTAAAAGCGTTGATGATGGCATCGATCTCGGTTCCGAGAGCCGGAAATCGGTTCGTCAGCCGCAATCCGTATTCCAGAGGTGTGTCGGTGGCTGAGCGGGGCAGACCGCTGTGCCGGCCCCAGCGCACCAGTGCCCTGTAGAGCTGAACAGCCTCTCTGAAGCCTGTCAGCCGGAGACGAATCTTTTCCCACAGCAAATACAGGATTGCCCGGAGTCTCGCCATCCACCACAACAGTCCGTTTCTCTGAGAGAACCGCGTTCGGTCTCGGTCCGTTCTTGAAAAAAGCCATTTCACCAGAAACCAGAGCACTACTCCGAAAACTACCGCAAAGAAGATCACTGCAAATCCCAGGAATCCCCACCCCAGAACCATGCTCAGAAATCCGGACGGCTCACTGCTTTCAGGGTGGGCACCGAGTCCTCTGTATGGGGACGAGGGTTCCTGTCGGAGACTTCGCCCCACGAACAGAAATCGCAGGATGGCTATCAGAATAGGACTCAGCGGCTCTGCCGTCTTTTGCATGAGGGTGTATCCGACCTCCGCAGCCTTGGTAAGGAAAGGTAAAAGGAGTGTGACTCCGGCCGTCCCGATCAACAGAACGACCGCGACAAAACTGAGGATCATGCCGATGCCCCGGTAGCCCGTCAGGAATTCCCTTTTTGCATCGCTTCGATTGCGGGCCAGACCGATGGCCGTCAATCCGAAGCAGAAAAACGGGAACAGCATGATCGTTGAAACGCTCTCCTGAATGACGACGCCCCCTTTGAAGAACGCCATGAACTTTATCAGAAAAAGCAAAAACAGCGCCGCCAGACCCAGGTCGAAGCGGCCGCAAACGCTGGAGTATTCGCCGGATCTCCCCGCAAATCTCATCCCTGCCAGCCAGTATATAACAGCCAGGAAAAGAATCAGGATCAGGAAGAACCACTCCGGAATTCCCTGAGACCACCTGAAGCATTCGAGCACCCAGGTGTAGTCAAGGTACCGATATGACGAGTAGATGAAGGAATGGACCAGCATCGAAGCGGCAAAGGCGGTCCCCATAAACTGAAGAAACAGGACAGTCACGATACGCCAGTTCCTTCCCTTATGGATCGAGGTAAGCGCTACAGCCGCCGTAAAGATGCAGAGCCCCTCGGCCGGCGGGAACGGCTTGTGATACAGGGCAACCATCACGAAGTTGCCCCAGGCCAAGAGCCAGCTGAACTCCATGCCGGCACGGCATATGAACGAGAGCGCCCTCCTATTTGCCATTATGGACTCCACGGCAATTCATTCGGAGCGTTTCCAGGTGATAAACTCTGCTTTCGACACATTCTCCATCCGCCCCGGACCCCTCGCGGCGCCCGCACACGAAAAACGCAGCCGGTATGTTCCGCCGGCGCAAATAATGCCCGGTTGCCATAGTTCTCTCGTCTTCCCGGAAGGAGAAATGCACGCAACTGATCCCCCGGAGAGGGATTAATCGTTCGAGCAGCTTGTCCAGAAGATCTTCTTTTGCAGCCATCTGCAGCGTTGCAAGCACTTCCAGGAGTGCCGGCAGGTGCTGTGCGTTCCGCGTTACCGGTGCCATGTTCGGTCCGTCCCCGACGGTTCTGGCGTTTGTCAGCAGTCCCACGGAGCAGCCGTCCCTGTCCATCTGGACGGCCAGCGACGCAATGGCTTCGAGGGTTTCCTCGAAGCTGTCAACGGCTCCGTTTTTTGCGAATTCATCCACGGAGAGAAGCAGCAGGACTTTTTCCTGCTCCGTGGGCTCGAAGACCTTTTCCTGCAGCCGGCTGTGGCGTGCGCTTGCCTTCCAGTGAATAAACCTGGCCGGCCGCCAGTGCTGATAATCCCTCGTGCCGAGGATATACACGGGGTCCTGGACAGGGCTCTTCCCGCCTGGAGTGCCGAAAAAATCGCGCTTCGGGAAGGTCAGAGGTTTCAGAGGCACGAGTTTCGGATATATAATAACCCGCGGCCCCGGGTCGCTTCTCTTTTCCCTGGGGAAGAACCCGAGAAGGTCGCTCACTTTGAGCCTGGGGGCCCCGGTGGAATAGACCCCCCGTTTCCGGGCGGTGAGTTCCCATCGGAAGCGGGCCTTTTCGTACCAGAGGAGACCGCTTTCACGAGTGAATGATTCGTCTTTCGAGAGGGGTTCGAGAGGACCATCCGGATTCACCCGCATCTGCACCCACACGGGTAAAAATCTTGCGTTGACCGCTTCTCCTTCCAGACGAAGGGTTTCTCCCGGAAAAAGCCGCTGTTTGTCCACTTTCGTCCGGCATGTTACCCCGGCAAGGCTCATCCTGCTCCAGAGTTTTGTTCCCAGGGCAAGGCCCAGCACGATAAGAGCCAGTAAAGAGAGGGTTCTTTGACCTCGCAGCAATGCCGCAAGAAGAAGGATTCCTACAATAATCAGCACAGGGAACGTGATAAAGACGGACGGCACCCCGCTTTCATGCGCTTCCATGATTCTCCCTCACTCAGCAGATGTAATTCTTGCAGTATCTCACCGCCCGTGAAAATCTCTTTTTCCTTTCCGCCGTCTCAGCGGAAAGGAAAAAATCTTTTCTTTGCGAACTTGGCGCCTTGCGGTGAAGGGAAATTATCCAAATCGGTTACGACGTTACATTTGACGATACATGCGCTAAGCAGGGGCGGGCACGGGGATCTGTTGGATAATCTCCTCCAGAATCTGCTCCGGCTTCCTGCCCCGCAAGCGTTCCTCCTCACGGAGAATAAGGCGGTGGGCAAGGACAGAACCTGCGAGGTACTTGATATCATCGGGGAGTACATATTCCCTTCCCCGGAGTGCGGCAAGGGCCTGGCCCGCCCGCATCAAACCCAGGGAGCCTCTGGGGCTTGCGCCGAAACGCAAAATGTCGCCGTCCCTCGTTGCGCCGACAACGTCCGCGATATAGGTCTTTACGGGACCGGAAATATGGATGCTTTTTCTCAATACCTGCAGTTCGGCAAGCTCGGAAGGGTCGGCCACAGCTGCCAGGGCCTGCAAGGGATCTTCTTCCTGAAAACGATCCAGGATCGAAATCTCATGCTCCTTATCAGGATATCCCAAGGTGATCTTGAGAAGGAAGCGGTCAAGCTGCGCCTCCGGCAACGGAAACGTCCCTTCCAGTTCAATGGGATTTTGGGAGGCCAGAACGAAGAAAGGGTGAGGCAAGGGGTATGTCTCGCCGTCTACGGTGACCTGTCTTTCCTCCATGCTTTCGAGCAGGCTGGACTGGGTCCTGGGGATGGTCCGGTTGATTTCGTCGGCCAGCAGCACGTTCGCCATCACCGGACCCGGCTGAAAAATAAACCGGCCTGTTCTCTGGTCGTAGACATTGAAGCCGGTTATGTCCGACGGCAAGAGGTCCGGGGTACACTGGACCCGCCTGAAGACGCCCCCGATGCTCTTGGCCAGGGATTTGGCCATGAGCGTCTTTCCCAGGCCGGGGACATCTTCTATGAGCACATGGCCGTCTGCCAGAAGCGCAACCAGGAGCAGTTCAATGGAACTCTCTTTCCCCACAATCACCCGGGAGACATTGTCCATGATTCTCCGGCACAAGCTGAAATCCAAGGTCCTTCCTCCACGTCAGCAAAAGAGCGCCCGTCCACAATTAGCTGCCTGCTCAAGCCCGGTTTCAATGCGGAAGCGAAGCCGGCGATCAGGCGCTGCGGCGTTTCATCTCATTATACGTTTCGCCGAGGCGGGCGATGCCTTCCTCTATATCCTCGGGCTTCACAGAGGGAAAGGTGAGACGGAAAAAGGGGCCCCTCTTTTTTCCCCGGTACTGCGCTGCCCAGCCCGGCACAAAAACTGCCGCAGGCGCGATGTTTACACCCTTTGCTTTCGCAGCGTTCGCAAAAGCGGTCTGGTCCCGGATTCCGGAAAGCCAGATGCCGGTGAAGAAACCGCCCGTCACGGGTCGTCTATCCGGTTCCGGGAAGTGCTCTCCAAGCGATACATTGAGCGTCTCCAACCGTGGCCTGTATAATTCGATAAGATAGTCCAGATACCTGTCGTATTCCCCTGATTCCATGACCCGGTAAATCATGGCCTGTGTCGGGTAGTTCGGGTTCAGACGGGTATTGGCTATGACCGGCGTCAGCCGCCTGACCACCTTCTCGGGGAAAAGCCCGAATCCGCATTTCGTCCCCGGGGACAACGTCTTCGTGAAAGACCCGATAAGGGAGGCGGTAGGAAATCGTGACAGGTCCGGCAACCGGTTCCTCTTGCCGTCGTATCGGAGCTCGTAGTAGGCGATATCGCAGACATAGAGCGCATTGTACCGGGTGCACAGGTCTGCGGCGCTTTCAATATTCTCCATTGTTGAATCAAGTCCCGTGGGATTCTGGTGATAGATGATCCGGTAGAAAAGCCTCACGTTGCCCTTTGACAATTCGCTCTCCAGGACATTCAGGTCGATTCCATCAGGGCCAAAGGGAATACCCACCGGTTCGTGCTCATACCGAAGCACGTCTGCCAGGGCCCGATCATAAGTCAGAGCCTCCATGGCCACGCGGCTCCCGCGGGGAAAGGATTTCAGGAGCAGAGAAAAAACTTCCATGCCCCCGTTGAAGCATATCACCCGTTTGTTGCCTTCGCCGTCCAGGCCGTATCGACGAGCCAGGGCTTCCTTTAAAGGGAAAAACCCGTTGAAATCGGTTACACCCGGTGTCTGGTATTGCAGGATCTTTGCGCCGTAGTCTTTCAGGGCATCGGCATAACCCTGCGCGATAACATCGGTGACAGCAGCTAAAGCCTCCCCGGCAGGGACCCCTCTCAGAAAACTGATGCTGCCCATACACAACACCTCCAAAAAGCATAGCCACCCCTTCCAATAAGGGGAAAGGACCGGCCTGCATCCTTCATAAGGCAAAGATGCGCTGAGCGATTTCAATACCATGATACTCGGGAATTCTCAACTTCATTTGTTTCTGGTTGGAGACTCCGGTGCTCGAGGACCGGCCCATCCTCCGGGGCGGGGCTCTATGGCAGGTGGCTGGGGCGGGATCTTGTTTCAGAGCGCTGACGCGTATGCGCGAATGGGAGAGTTCTGTTGTGAAATGATCGAAATGTAATATAAGCTTAACAGTGTTTATGTGACTATGATATACTATACAATTATGTAAGATCCTCACAGTCCTGACAGGGGCGAAACCGGCAATCAGCCGGTGAGGCCAGCATGTCGCCGGCCGTTCGGGGGCCGGCATTTTGTTGAACTCACCAATCGGAAGGGGTTCATCGTGCCCGAACTTCAGAGGCTTCATGTTGACATTGTAACTGAAAATGCATTCTTTCAGAATTTCGCGCTGGACCATGAATTCAAAAAAACGACGGGAAGAAACCGCTCCTGAACGCCCGCAAGATTGACAAAGGAGAGAGAAGACCGGATCCATTATGCCGGCCATAGAAGATCTAACGAAAAAGAAGAACCCAAAGGACAGCATCCTCGACGGAAAGTGAATCATCGGGGATCAATCGGGGAATACATGGAGAAAGAACCCACGGGAACGAGAAAATCGAAACACTCGACCGACCTTCGCGCACAGGCCGAGCAACTCCTCCGGGAAACGCCGGAGAAGATTAAGGCCATGCCGGCTTTCAGGGAGAGTGAGGAAGAATTCCGGCTCATAGCCGAGACGAGCCCTGACATCATTTTCCAGATAGATCCGAAGGGGACCATCCTTTATTGCTCGCCGGCTGTAGAGAAGATTCTCGGGTATACTCCCGCCGAAGTTAACGGTATGCTTTTTGAAAAATATGTTTCCCCTCCCGATCTTCCGGTGGCGCGAAATAGTTTTCAACGGTTGATTTTCGGGGAAGAAATCAGGTCGTTCGACCTGGGGCTCCTCAGTAAGAAGGGAACGACTGTATCCTTTGAGATCAATGCATCCCCTCTATTGAGGGCCGGGGAAGTCGAGTCAATCTACGGGATCTCGCGGGATATCACAGAGCGCAAGGCCATGGAGGATGATCTGCGTGAGGCGCGCGACGAACTGGAAATCCGGGTCCGGCAGCGAACCGCTGAATTGGTAGAGGCGAACGACGCGCTGAGATCGGAAGTGGAAAAGCGCAAGCGGTTTGAGGAGGATTTGCGGACTTCAGGGAGGAAGATACTGGAGGAGAGCGAGCGGAGACGTTTCCTCTCCCGCAAGCTCGTGGAGACTATCGAGCGTGACCGCCGGGATGTGGCCATGTACCTTCATGATGAAATCGGGCAGATGCTGGCCACGCTTAAGATGGATATTGAAATGCTCGAAGACGATGCTTCCAAATCCGGACTACCGCGCAAAGAGAAATTGGACCAAATCCGGGAGAAGATTCTGACCATTATGGGCAATGTCAGGGATATCTCCAGGAAACTGCGGCCCGACATGCTGGACACCCTGGGACTCATCCCTTCTCTCCGTTCCCTGATTCGAACCTTCAAAGAGGAGGAAAATCTCCCCATCGAATTTTTTCATGGAGAGCTCCCGGAAGGCTTTGACGCGGGAAAGGCGCTTACGGTCTACCGCATCGTGCAGGAGGCCTTGAACAATGTGTCCAAACACGCGAAAGCAACAGAGGTATTTGTAAACCTGGTGGTGAAAAACGACAGCGTTCTGGTGAGCGTGGAGGACAACGGAAAGGGTTTTGATTACAAAAAGATGATGCAGACTGCCCCCACAGGGGATTCAGCGGGCGTCATGATGATGAGGGAGAGGGCCGCACATGCCGACGGTGAACTGAGTGTGGAATCGAGGATCGGCAGAGGCACCCAGGTGATGCTGGAACTGCCGGTTGGTTGGGAGTCGGACAATGGGGGTCACGGGAAGGTTAGGTCACCCCGGCGGCGGCCGGCACAGGCCGCCTGACTTACGGAAGGCTTAAGTTATGGCGCAGAGACAGGCAAAGGCATTGCACAAGAGCAGGACGAAGGTGCTCATCGTGGACGACCACTGGGTCGTGGTGGAGGGGATCAAAGCCGCGCTGGAGCGTAATGATGAAT
>CAZEGG010000141.1:0-8501 GCA_964511755.1 uncultured Desulfobacteraceae bacterium
TTCAGACCGATGGTATCCTGGAAGATTTTCATCATATGGAGCCGGTCCTGATCCGAAAAAGAGACCTCTTCGCAAACAATCACGGCCACTTGAATTATCCGAGGAATTGCGAGGGCCAGGTACTGTGGCAGGACAGCGACTATGTGGTAGCGGCGGTTATCAAGATTCATTTCAGGCCTCATACGATCAAAATCGGAAGCCCGGAGACCAGGCTCATCAAAAGACTCTCGAGGGCCTTCGGCACGGAACTCCTCTCCTATCAACTGAGAGAAGACTCCATGGAGGCCATGAAACAACTTGCCCAGGATAAACTGGATTCCTGCAATATCCTTGCAGATTCACTCCGAAACGCAATTACAAAATCCGGCCTTATCTTTTCTTTGATTAAACTGGAACTGGGTTGCCTTCGTGTTCAGTGGGAAAACCTTCTTTTTCAGCAAACGAACCGGAGAAACGAAAAGGAGGAAGCGATTCTTGAACTGGAGCATATCCTCCAAAGGGTTGCGGCAAGCACTGAGGAACCTGTGCGGGAACTGCTGGATGCCCAGAGAAGACTTCTGACTTTCTCCCTCCCTCCCCAGCTTGGAGAGGCGTGGGTTGCTATGCAGATTGAAAAAAGATGGGCTCATCTGCTGGAAAGGCTGTCAGATGACAGGGAAACCGCAAGAACCGTGAATCAGGTCCTTGAAAAACTGAAGAAGTCCCTTCACCACGGAAAGGATCCCGATCTTCTCGCTTCCTGTGATTTCATGCCGGAAGAGCTCAAACAGGAATGGGTCGACTTGATCTATACGGACGTGGAGCAGCTGGATCTGGGACATCTGAACCGAGTGATTCGCATCCTTGCCGACCCGTGTCTCAACCTTGCGTTCCAGGAAAAGTCCAGAAAAAGCCTCGTTCATTTGAGGACACTTTTTGAAATCATGGATCAACTGGAAAAAAGCACCAACGAGGTGCTGCAGCAGTTGTTGAACGGAGGAAGGCACGAGAATTCGAACCCGTGCACTCTTTCTTGTCCACCGGAAGCCTGTGCCCAAAGGTAGAATTCTTCTCCCCGCCCCGTCATTTCTTGATGAAATCTCTTTCAAAATAAGCTACAGTAAAATCCACCCACGGTACCGGTCAAAAGACGCGCCTGTAGCTCAGCTGGATAGAGCAGCGGACTTCTAATCCGCAGGCCGGGTGTTCGAATCACCCCAGGCGCACCAGTAACATCAATGATTTATTTGAGATGCCTTAAGTCATTTGTTATTAATTGGGACCAGACCGTTATCATTGAGTTTCCCAAGGTTGCCCCTCCGGAAATCCTTTATCTATATAGGATTTCAATGAGGTAGTTTTCTGTTAATCCACATGAAAGGCATTTTTTCCAAGAAGGAAAAAATGCCTTTTTTATGTGAAAGTTAGGTGCACGGTTTCCAAATACCAAGAGGAATGCCGGGATGTCTTGTGAGGAGGTCAGCCCACCGGATAGAGGGAGATTTTATCCCCAAAACAGGTATGATTGTGGTAATGTAGCATTGACCCATCTGACAGGGACCCGCACAAAGAGAGGTTTCCCCATGGCAGACAAGGACAAGAAGAAACGACCTGTTCCCCCGAAAAAAAGAACCGAGCCCGGAGGTGTCCAGGAAAGAACCTCCGAAGGCGATAAGTCCTCTGAACAGCGGCAGGCGGGGCGCGAAAGACCTGTCTTGCAGGAGAAAGAACCCAGGGAGCCGGAGACCTCCGAAAGCATGCATGGAAAGGAAGTCGAGGCGGAGGATCTCTCCCCCAGGACCTTTGAAGAAGGAAGATTTCCGGTCGTGAGCATCGGGGCCTCTGCCGGCGGAGTGGAGGCGCTCGAGCGTTTATTCGATGAAGTGCCGGCGGACGGCGGACTGGCGTTCGTGGTGATCACCCACACCGACCCGACGCACCACAGCCTGCTGCCGGACCTGATCAAGCGAAAATCGAAAATACCCGTCAAACTCATTGAACAGGGCATGCCGCTGGAACCCGACACCGTCTACCTGCCCCCTTCCGACCGGGATCCGGTTCTGCATCACGGGGTGTTTTCCCTGAAGACGAGGCCGGACAGGACCGAAATACACATGCCGGTGGACCTCTTCATGAAACACCTGGCTGAACAGTGCGGCGAACTGGCAGCCGGCATTATTTTATCCGGCACCGGAACCGACGGCACCCAGGGACTTCGGATGATCAAGGAAAAGGCAGGCCTGGCGGTCGCCCAGAGCCCGGATTCAGCCCGGCACACGGGAATGCCGAGGAGCGCCATTGAAACCGGCCTGGTAGATTACGTGCTCTCCCCGGCCGAGATGCCGCAGCGCCTGATCCAGTATTTCAGACATCCCGCAGCCATCCAACACACACCCGAGGCCGAAGGGCAAAAAGAACCTGACCCCCTGCGCCGCATCCTGGCCTTTCTGGCCAACCGCACCCGGCATGATTTTTCCCTGTATAAGGAAAACACCCTGATCCGGCGCATCGAGCGCCGCATGACCTTCAACCGAAGCCGGAATGCATCGGATTACCTTGGTCTTCTGCAGAAACAGCCCGATGAACTCCGCCTCCTCCTTCAGGATCTGCTGATAGGAGTCACCAGCTTCTTTCGGGACCCGGAGGCGTTCGATTCAGTAAAGCGGCAGGTGCTGCCGGATCTCGTCTCCCGGCCGGGCACCGAGCCCTTGCGGGTTTGGATTCCGGGGTGTGCCACAGGGGAGGAGGCCTATTCGACGGCCATCCTCCTGCTGGAATACCTGGAAGAAAGGGATTTCTCCCGGGAATTTCAGGTTTTCGGAACGGACATTGACACGCGTGCCATCGAGAAAGCCCGTGCGGCCGTTTATGTGCAAAACATTGTCTCCGATGTGAGCCCGGAGCGGATCAAGCGGTTCTTCAGCAAAGAGGACAACCACTTCCGGCTCAAATCCGACATCCGGGAACGCGTGATATTTGCCGAGCAGAACATCCTGGCGGATCCGCCCTTTTCCAAGCTTGATCTCCTGATCTGCCGAAACCTGCTCATCTATCTCAAACCGGAGGCACAGAACAAACTGATCCCTCTGTTCCACTACGCCCTCAAAGAGGAGGGATTCCTGTTTCTGGGCTCGTCGGAAAGTGTCGGTCGATATCTCGATCTATTCGAACCGGTGAACAAGCAGTTCAACATCTACAGAAAGAAGAACCATCTGGTCCATCCGGTGGTGGAATTTCCCACCGGCAAGAGATTCGAACGGGACTTTCAGGAGCCGGGGACCGAGGTGCCGCCCGAAAGGCCGGGGCTGAACCGGAACCGGGCCGTGGAGAAAGTGCTGATGCAGGAACACACGCCCGCCTGTGTGCTCGTAAATCAGCGAGGGGAGATTCTCTATTACCACGGGCATACGGGCAAGTACCTGGAACCGGCCCCGGGCCAGCCCTCCCTGCAGATCGGGGACATGGCCCGGGAGGGTCTGCGCTTCCCGATCTTAGCCGCCCTGCGCCGGGTGAATCAGGATCAACGTGAGATTCGTGAGAAAAATGTGCGGGTCAAGACCAACCATGAGTACCAACAGATCAACCTTGTGGTCAAGGGCTTCGACGGACCGCCGCTCCAGGGTTGCCGCCTGGTGATCTTCGAGGAACTGCCCGAGCCGCCTCAACCGGACCTGGAGCCGGAAGGTCGCCGGGCCGGGGAGAAAGACGGCCAACTGGCGCTGGAACTCGAAAATGAGCTGATGCGGTTGCGGCAGGACTATCGCAGCGCCATGGAAGAACTTCAGGCGTCCAACGAGGAGCTTCAGTCGTCAAACGAAGAACTGAACTCTTCCAACGAGGAACTCCAGAGCACCAATGAGGAACTGGAATCCTCCAGGGAGGAACTCCAGTCGCTGAATGAGGAGCTCAGCACCGTCAACAGCGAGCTGATCAGCAAGATGGGGGAGCTGAGGGAGACTTACCGGGCTGTCGACTCGGTGCTCAACAACACGCGCATCGCCATTGTCTTTCTGGACAACAACCTTCACCTGAGGCGCTTTACCCCGGAGGCCACCCACGTGCTGAACCTGATCGACTCGGATGTGGGGCGGCCGCTGGGCCACATCACCCACAACCTGGAATACGACGATCTCGCGAAAAACGCCCATCAGGTGCTGAAAACCCTGTCCGGTGTGGATGAGGAGGTCCGCAGCAAGGACGGGCACTGGTATCGCATGCGCATCATGGTGTTCCGTCCGGATGAGCATATCATCGAAGGGGTGGTGCTGACATTCGTCAACATCGATGCCCAGAAAAAGTCCCAGGAAGAGCTGGAAAAAATGAGCGCCAAGGCCGTTTCCACAGCTGAACGGTTTGCCGAAAACATTGTGGACACGGTTCGGGAATCTTTGCTGGTACTGGACAGGCAGATGCGGGTGGTCACGGCCAACCGCAGCTTCTACGATACCTTCAGGACTACCCCGGATAAGACGGAGAGGAACAGGCTCTTTGAGCTTGGCGACGGTCAGTGGGACATCCCGGAGCTCAGACAGCTCCTCGACGAGATCATCGAGAAGCACAAGACATTCCAGGATTACCTGGTGGGGCACCGGTTTCCGGAAATCGGATTCAAGCGGATGCTTTTGAATGCCAGACTCCTTCGTGATGAGGACAGCAGGGATGACCGGGTACTGCTTGCGATAGAAGACGTAACCGAGATACCGCCCGGGCGGGAAAGGGAATAGATGAAAGAGAGACTTCCAGTCAGTGAGGCTTTTGAAAGGCTGCGGCAGAGAGCAGAGCGGCTCCTTCAAGACAAAGGGACAGACACAGCGGATATGGAAAAAGACGACCTGGTGCGGCTGACCCACGAACTGGAGGTGTACCACGTTGAGCTGGAGCTTCAAAACGAGGAGCTCAGGCGCTCAAACGCGGAGGTCGAGACTTCGAGAGAGGAGTATTTCGATCTCTTTGATTCCTCGCCCGTGGCCTATGTGATTCTGGATGAGAAGGGCATCGTCGAGAGGGCCAACCAGGCCGCCTCTCGAATGCTGGGCGTGGAACGCCTGTCGCCGCAGTTGTTTCTGACGTGGGTCTCGAGTGAAGATATGCTCGACTATCAGTCTTTTATCGAGAGACTCATTATGGACAGGGAAACGAGGCCTGTTGAGCTGCGGCTCAGGAGCAGGAACGGGCCCATCCACGTGCAGATGCAGGGCGTTGTTAAATCTGAAGACAACATGGCGAAGCACTGGCGTCTGGCCCTTGTGGACATTACCGAGCGAATGCGAATGGAGAAAGAGCTCCGAAACGCCCGAGATGAACTCGAACTGCGCGTAAAAGAGCGGACGGCTCAACTGGAAGAACGTGCTGAACAGCTTTCCCGGTTGAGCATGGAACTGACCCTGGCCGAGCAGCGGGAAAGGAGCCGGATTGCAAAGGTGCTTCATGACCACCTCCAGCAATTGCTGGTCGCGGCCAGGATAAACCTGGAGATACTGATGGGTGAAATCGGCAATGGGTCGAAGGAAACGGCCGAGCGCGTCCTTGATCTCATCGTCCAGTCGATTCAGGAGATGAGATTTCTGAATGCACAGCTTGAACCGCCCGTCCTGAACTCCGGCGATCTTTCATCTTCGCTGGGATGGCTCGTTCGATGGATGCGGGAAAACCAGAATTTTGACGTGAAGATTGACTCCGAAGCCCCCATCGTTCTTGACCGGAAGGATCTTGCCGCACTGGTGTTCCAGGCAATACGAGAGCTGCTTTTCAACGTGAGCAAGCACGCCGGTGTAAAAACGGCGGAAGTAAAACTGGGATATCAAAACGGAAACCTCCAGGTGGTGATCAGTGATCAGGGAAAGGGATTTGTCCCGGAACTGGCGTGGGCCGATGCGGAATCCAGGGGGAAGTTCGGGCTGATCACCATCCGCGAGAGGGTGCGCCACCTGGGAGGCAGCCTGGATATTCAAAGTGCACCGGGTGCAGGAACTGTCGTCTCCCTGGTGCTGCCTCTGGGTGAAAGAAGATTGAAAGTCAGGGCGCCTGATGTGCACACAGAAACCCAGGGAAGACCTGGTTCAGCGCCGGCCGGCATGAAGAGAAAAAGAGGGAAAATACGCCTTATGCTCGTTGACGATCACCCGGTCATGCGGGAGGGCCTCTCCAGGATGCTCGATTCACACGCTGATATGGAGGTCATAGGCGAGGCGTCGGATGGGGAGGAGGCGGTTCGAATGGCGCAGAAACTCATCCCGGATGTAATCCTGATGGACATCCGGATGCCGAAGATGGACGGACTGGAAGCGACCCGGATCATTCATGCGGAATTTCCCCACATCCGCATTGTCGGGCTGTCCATGTATGATGAAGACGACCAGGCCGAGGCGATGCTCGATGCCGGCGCTTCAGCCTACCGCTCCAAAAGCGGCAGTACAGACCGCCTCCTCGCCGCCATACGAAGAAGCGAGGCTCCAAATGATCATTCTTGAATCCGGACAAATTCAATCATTTTGCTGATATCCATTTCCTGATGAGGTAACAATTCTGATTAGCGTTATCATTCAGACCAGATTAGCAGCGTTCTGGTTCGTGCCTGGGGCCTTGATCCTGAGGTGTCTTCGGCGGTTTGGCACTCCTGATCCTGGAAGTCTGAATATCTGCTGTTAAGACGTAACAAAACAGGTGCTGGATCTTAGTGAAAGAGCAGGGTAGATGAGCGTTGGCAAATTTCAAAACGTCACGGACGCCCCGCCATCCCCTTAAAAAGGAGGAGAAAACCATTGGCAAACCGCAGGGAAAAAGATTATTTTTGTACTGTCGTATCTGAGGACGTCAAAATTGCCTTAAAGAATAAAGCTTTCCCCACCCGTGTATCAAAAAACGAGCTGTTTGTGCAATGCAATCAACTCGAATGCCAATATGTAGACCTTAACCAATCTCCCTGTCCTCTGCGCCTCGACCTTTTTGCCGAAGAGATTGAAACGCGGGAAAAAGAGCGCAGAAACAGAAGAATGGAATCCTGAAACCAACGGATCGTTAGTGATTGTACCGCTCGGGACATGAGAAAAAACGGTGCCGATCTGGAATAGCCTCCTCTTGACGGCCGACCCGGCATCTTCCTGGGACCGAAGAACTTCAGAGAAAATGAACTTCTCGCATGCGGATACAAGAGCCTTTATAGTGTTCCTCTCGATCAATCGAGACATGCCGGCCTTGATCTTCGATCCGATTTATTAATAGCGCCGCCCTCCGCCTTGTCTTCCTCCTCTTCTCCCGCCACCAAATCCTCCTCTGCCCTGACGATCTTCAGTGCGAGGGCGAGCGGCATTGACTTTTGGCGCGCGACCTTTAAGCTCTTTTTCATTCAGGCCGTCAATTGCCGACTGAGCCTCAGCATTATCGGGCATCTCCACGAATCCAAATCCTTTTGACCTGCCCGAGTAGCTGTCTGTTAAAACCCTGACGGTTTCGACTGTCCCAAAAGCCTGAAAAGCCTCTTTCAGATCCTCTTCGGTCAGTTTATATCATATTCCATCCTCTATTTAGCCTTTACCTCAATTTCTTTGGCCCTAACCTCCCCGGTTTTTGGTAATCTAAGATTTAGCATCCCGTCCTTGAACGACGCCTCAATCTTTGCCTGGTCGACGTTTTCAGGCAGGGTAAAACTGCGGGCGAAAGTGCCATAATAACGTTCAACTCTGTGAAACTTTTTGCCCTTCTCTTCCTTTTCCTGCTTTCTTTCTCCACGGATGGTGAGGACATTGTTATCGACGGTCACTTTAAGATCCTCTTTACCAACCTCGGGGATCTCCGCCTTGATGATAAACTCATGGTCGGTTTCGGAAATGTCCACACGAGGCGCCCAGTCACCGGTTGCCATCAACTCCTGGCTTCCCCGACGAGGCCACCCGACAGCTTTGGTATACCGATCGAACATGTCATCCATTTCACTAAACGGGTCCGACTTTACAATGGCCATAGTAAAACCTCCTCTCCGGGATTCTTAATATTGTTTTAGGAAGGCGCCCGCCCTCAAAACAGAGTGAAGCTGTTCCCCAGCCGGCTTTATCGAGTCGTCAGCTCAGATCTTTCCACCAATGATCGATATAGCTATCAGAGAAGTAGCTCTCAACTAATTCTCGCCATTTCTCATTCGTCGATACCCATTGCTCCTGCTTGAAAGGCAGTTCCCTAAGGAATTTACGCGCCCTATCCGCCATAAATTCTTCACCGGTGGCGGAGAAATGCTCTTTGTCTCCAATTAAAAATTTCTCACTTTCCTTGGGCCCTTCTTTCGTTCCCCACTTCCTGATAAGAAAGTCAACATTGCCTCTGAGCATCAAAGCCAGTCCGGTTCCTTTCAATTTATCATGTGAATACTTCGACAGCTTTTTGACAAATGCATTTTGAAGCTCTTCCATATTTATTGTGTCAACATCATCAAAGCCAATGTTAAAGAATATAACAAACTCCACGATCGATTGGCGGTGCGGAACCGGCAGAGACATGTACCATTTGATGAATTTTTCTAACGGTGAATC
>CAZEGG010000142.1:0-8444 GCA_964511755.1 uncultured Desulfobacteraceae bacterium
CGTAGATGTCATAAAAGCGAGTGGTGGCGACGCCTTTAAGAGATGCTTTCAATGCGGACTGTGCGATGCGGTTTGTCCATGGAACCTGGTTACAACATTCAGTATGCGCAAGATAGTCCGGCAGGCCACGTTCGGTCTGACCGAGATTGAAAGTGAAGATATTTGGCGATGCACCACCTGCGGAAGATGTCCTCAACAGTGCCCCAGGGATGTGCAACAAATAGAATCCGGAGTCGCATTACGCAGGATCGCCACGGAATACGGGGTTTTTCCTCCTGCTGCAAAACCTGTCAAAACCATCGCCGCGAGCCTTGTTGCTGAGGGGAATCCCTTGAATGAAGAACGGCAAAAAAGGGGAACCTGGGCCGAAGGCCTTTCTGTACAGACGTTCGCCGAGGGAATGGAAATCCTCTACTTTCCCGGATGCTACCTCAATTATGACCCGAGGATGAAAAAGGTGGCAAAGGCCACTGCCGCTATCCTCAACCAGGCGGGAGTGGATTTCGGGATACTCGGCCCCAAAGAAAACTGCTGTGGGGAAAGCATCCGCAAAACCGGGGACGAGGAGTTATTCAAGCGGCTGGCCAGGGAGAACATCAAAACGTTTATCGATAACGGGGTGAAAAAGATCCTCGTTTCCTCCCCCCATTGTTATCACACTTTCAAGAATGAGTATCCCGAGTTTATGGCAAACTTCGAGGTGGTTCACATCACCCAATTTCTGTTCCAGCTGATCCAGGAAGGAAAGCTGGAGATTACCAAAGAGTACGGGAAAAAAGTCACCTATCATGACCCCTGTTACCTTGGTCGGCACAACGGCATCTATGACGAGCCCCGCGAAGTTTTAGAGAAGATACCCGGACTGGAGCTGTGTGAAATGCCTGATTGTCGTGTCAACAGTCTTTGCTGCGGCGGTGGAGGCGGCAGAGTCTGGATGGAAACGCATAAGGGTGAGAGATTTTCCGAACTCAGGCTGGAACAGGCTATGGGACTCGGAGCTGAGGTGTTGGTGACTGCATGCCCGTATTGCATTACCATGCTTGAGGATGGCCGGGTGGCCCTGGATATTGCCGAAAAAATAGAGATTAAAGATATTACGGAAATAGTACAGGAAGTACTTCAGTGATTTGATGAGGTGTTAGCAAGTGGAAAACGAAGTATTGCCGAGAGAAGTAATGGAGCAGTTTTCTGCAGGTCTCAAGGACAGGGATTTTGGAGACGTAATGATTGTTGGCGGAGGCATCAGCGGCGTTCAGGCGTCTCTTGATCTTGCTACTGCCGGTTTTAAGGTGTACCTGGTGGAGAAATCACCTTCCATCGGCGGGCACATGGCTCAGCTTGATAAGACCTTTCCCACCAATGAGTGCTCCACATGAATTCTCGCTCCTAAACTGGTCGAGGTCGGCCGGCATCCCAACATTGAAGTTCTGACCTATACCGATGTGGACAGGGTAGAAGGGGAGGCGGGAGATTTCACGGTAACCCTGATAAGAAAGCCCAGATACATTAAAGAGGACATATGCACGGGCTGCAAGACGTGCGTGGAATACTGCCCGGTTATGGTTCCTGATCCCTACAACCAGGATTTGTCTTCGAACAAAGCCATTCACATATACTTCGACCAGGCTGTGCCCCTTATAACCTATGTAGACCCTGAGGAGTGTCTTTACCTGAAAGAGAAGAAATGTCTTATTTGCCAAGGGGTCTGCGAGAACAAAGCCATTGATTTCAACCAGAAGCCTGAGAAAGCAGACGTAAAGGTAGGCGCGATCATTCTGGCATCCGGGTTCGAGCCGTTTGACCCGAAGGTAAAGGGTGACTATGGCTATGGAGCCATGGAGAACGTGGTCACGAGCCTTGACTTTGAGCGCCTTCTGTCTTCCACCGGTCCGCATGAGGGAGAGGTACTGCGCCGTTCCGATAAGATGCACCCTCATAAAATAGCCTGGATTCAATGCGTCGGTTCCAGACGTGTTACCCCCGGACACAACAGCTATTGTTCGGCTGTCTGCTGCACGTATACCCAGAAACAGGTGCTTCTGACAAAAGATCACTACCCGGACGCGGAATGCACGGTATTCCACAATGATATTCGTTCCTATGGCAAGGACTTTGAGACGTACTACCAAAGGGCTGCTAATCTTCCAGGCGTTCGATTTATCAGGAGCTACGTATCAATAGGCAAGGAGATCCCGGAAACCAAGAACGTCACCATCAAATACGCAACCACGGATGAAGGAGTAAAGGAAGAAGAATTCGATCTGGTGGTCTTGTCCATAGGACTGAACGCACCTGCTGATCATCAGGAACTGGCAGAGAAGTTCGGCATTGAACTCAATTCGCACCATTTCTGTGAAACCAGTCCTGTGAACCCTATGGAGACTTCCCGACCGGGAATATTTGTTAGCGGAGCTTTTCAGGGCCCCACAGATATCCCTGAGTCTGTTTTTACCGCCAGCGGAGCCGGTTCCCAGTGCGGTGAATTCCTCGACTACCGGCGGGATAAGCTGACCAGGGAAAGGGTGTATCCCACGGAGAAGGATGTCTCGGAAGAAGAGCCGAAGATCGGTGTTTTCGTGTGTCATTGTGGCGCCAATATCGGTCGCGTGGTCGATGTCCCTTCAAGCGTGGATTATGCCCTTACCTTGCCTAACGTTGTTTATGCTCAAGAACAGCTCTTCTCGTGTGCTACCAATTCCGCCAAGGAAATAACGGCAATGGTAGAGGAAAAGGGGCTCAACCGAGTGGTTGTTGCAGCCTGCTCTCCCAGGACCCTTGAACCCCTGTTTCGGGACACTCTGCGGGAGGCAGGAATTAACCAGTATTTCTACGACATGGCGAATATCCGCGAACACTGCTCCTGGGTCCACTCTATGGAAAAGGAAAAAGCAAGCGAAAAAGCACGGGACATCATCCGGATGTCGGTTGCCCGAGCTTGCCACTTAAAACCGCTCCAGGAAATTGATCTGCCGGTCAATAAGACGGCGCTCGTCGTTGGTGGGGGGATTGCCGGCATGACGTGTGCCCTTTCCATAGCCCAGCAGAACCATGAGGTTTACCTGGTAGAAAAGGCCACGGATCTGGGGGGCATGGCACGAAGACTTCACTACACCCTGGAAGGGCTGGATGTTCAGGCCTATGTGGCTGACCTTGCGAGAAAAGTTTATCAAAATCCTTCGATTCATGTGTACACTGACGCCGTCATCACGGAGGCTACCGGGTACGTGGGTAATTTCGTCACCAAGGTGGAATCCGGGGGAAGGACAGGAGAAATCAAGCATGGAGCGGTCGTTATTGCCATCGGTGCCGATGAATACAAACCCACCGAATATCTTTATGGGCAGGACGAAAGGGTGATGACCCACCTTGAGCTGGAGGAGCGGATCGCCGGGGGAGATGAAAAGATACTCAACGCAAAGAACCTCGTGATGATCCAGTGCGTGGGCTGCCGGAATGAAGACAGAAATTACTGCAGCCGGGTATGCTGCAGCCAGGCGGTCAAAAACGCCCTCAAACTCAAAGAGGTAAACCCGGAGATCGATATCTATATCCTTTTTCGGGATATGAGAACGTACGGGTTCAGGGAAGATTATTACCGGGAAGCATCTGAAAAGGACGTGAAGTTCATCCAGTATGAGCCGGAGGATAAACCCCGAGTCGAAGCCGTAGAGGAGGGTGGTAAGTCTCACCTATTGGTGACAGCGACCGATCCCATCTTGGGTCATGAGGTTGCGATCGATGCAGACTGCCTTTCTCTGGCCGCTGCGGTTATCCCTCCGGCAGGAAACAAGGAGATAGCCGAACTGTTCAAGGTAACGCTGAGCCCGGATGATTTTTTCAAGGAAGCCCACGTCAAATTGAGACCTGTTGACTTTGCCACGGACGGCGTTTTCCTCTGTGGGGCAGCCCACTACCCGAAGCATATACCGGAGATCATTAACCAGGCCTATGGGGCTGCGGGACGGGCCTTAACCCTTCTGTCCCATGATATCGTAACCGTCTCAGGCTCTGTCTGCGAGGTACGGGAGAACGATTGCGTATCCTGTGGAGCATGTATTACCGCGTGTACTTACGAGGCTATAGAGTTTCGTGAAACACCACAAGGGAGAAAGGCCTGGGTTAATCCTGTCCTCTGTAAAGGGGATGGCGTCTGTAACGCAAAGTGCCCGACCAATGCCATTTACCTGAAGCACTTCACCGATGAAGAGCTCTTGAGTCAAATTGATGCGGCGTGTTTTGAGGAAGAGAGCATGCAACCAATGGATATCGCGGTTGGGGATGAGTAAATCGGAGGCGTAAGGCGTAGGGCGCAGGGTATTTTATAGTGCAGACGTGAGCATGACTTCCATTACGCCTCAACTGAGGCGTAGCCTGATGCCGTGACGGTGGATCAGAGGATTCGTAGCCAAGGAGAGAGATAAACATGAGTGCAGGAGCTAAGTTTAAGCCCAGAATATTAGGCTTCGTATGCCATTGGTGAGCGTACGGCGCTGCTGACCTGGCTGGAGTTTCCAGACTGCAATACAGAAGTGAGATGCGGCTTATTCGCGTCATGTGTTCCGGAAGAGTCGATTTGGAATTTGTCCTCAGAGCCTTCTCAAATGGAATGGATGGGGTGTTTGTTGGTGGCTGCCGGTTAAATGAATGTAATTATATTACTAACGGAAATTACGATGCACTCAGCATGGTGTTTCTCTGTAAGAAGATAATGGAGCATGTAGGGCTTGATCCGGAGAGATTAAGGATCCAATTTATGTCGGCAGCTGACGGGATCCTTTTGGCAGAGCATATCAATAATTTTTGCAACAAGGTGGAAGAATTAGGACCTCTCGGCAAGCGAGAAGGATTAGACGAGAAAGGGTTGAAGTTTAAACTCGAAGCAGTAAGGCAATTGGTCCCCTATATTAAGCTGGTGGAAAGGGAGCGGCTCAGATTTCCGGATAAATCCAAAGAGGCCTATTATCAATTTTTCACGAGTGACGAGTTCAACAGGCTATTCGATGAGTTAATCGGTGATAAATTGGCAATGCACCAGATTATGCTGCTCCTGCGGAAAAAGCCCCTTTCCACAGGAGAAATCTCTGAAGCTTTGGGCCTCAACCCTTCTGAGGTATCAAGACACATCAATCGTTCATCAAGGCAAAGATTAGTGCGGTACGATGAAAAGGAAAAGTGCTTTGCGCCCGCCTGAGGTGAAAGTACAGCCGCTGGATTAGAGGAAGGTTGAAAATTAGGACTACGCCTATGGACAACGATAGAATCGATCAGATTATTGACAAACACGATAATGAAGCCAGCTCACTCATTCAGGTGCTGCTGGATATTCAGAGCGAAAACCATTGGCTTCCCAAGAAAGCGTTAGAGAGGGTCAGTGAGAGACTACAGGTCCCCTTAACGCGGATACTGCATATCGCGACCTTCTATAAGGCCTTCAGCCTGATTCCCAAGGGACGTCATGAAATTCACGTTTGTCTGGGAACTGCCTGTCATGTTCGCGGGGCGCCGCGTCTGCTCGACACGATAGAAGACCTGACTGGAATTAAACCCGGAGAAACGGACCTGGACTTGAAGTTCAGCCTGGAGACGGTTAACTGCCTTGGCTGCTGTGCCTTAGGACCGGTGATGGAGATCGATGGGAAGACTCACGGGAAGATGACACCCGGTGAGACAGTAGACGTATTGAAAAACTACGATTAAGGTAGAATTATGCCACGAATGAATTCACCCGCTGAATTGGAAGCATTCAGGAAGAGCATCCTGTCGAAAAGGGACCCGAAGAAACCTCTTATTACACTCTGTTCCGGATCAGCTTGCCATGCCTCCGGGAGCAAAGATGTTGCTGCGAGTATTGAAGAGGAGATCAAAAAACAAGGCTTAAGCGATGCGGTGGAAATCAGGAAGACGGGTTGCCACGGTTTTTGTGAGAGGGGTCCGATCATCGTTATCCACCCGGAGGAAATATGTTATTTGCAGATAAAGCCTGAAGATATTCCTGAAATTGTCTCCGAGACCATCAAGGAGAAGAAGGTCATAGAGCGTTTGCTCTATGTCGATCCCGACACCAACGAAAAGATCGTCCATGAATCTGAAATCCCCTTCTACAAGAACCAGAAACGGCTGGTTTTCGGTTCCAACGGTAATATTGATCCTAAAAACATCGATGACTATCTGGCAATCGGCGGCTATTCCGCATTAGCCAAAGTCCTTTTCCAGATGACCTCCGAGCAGGTCGTGGAGGAAGTCAAGAAATCCAACTTGAGAGGGAGGGGCGGTGGCGGATTTCCCGCAGGAAGAAAGTGGGAAGGATCCCGCAATGCCCCCGATGAAATAAAGTATGTTATCGTCAATGCAGACGAGGGGGACCCTGGCGCTTATATGGACAGGAGCCTTCTTGAGGGGAATCCTCATTCAGTCCTTGAGGGGTTGACCATCGGCGCGTATGCCGTCGGCTCCCACGAGGGCTATATCTACGTACGACAGGAATACCCTTTGGCTGTTGAAAACGTGAACATTGCTATCAAACAGGCTGAAGAGTACGGCTTTCTCGGGAAGGACATCCTTGGCTCAGGCTTTGATTTCGTTGTCAAAGTGCACAAGGGAGCCGGTGCCTTCGTCTGTGGCGAGTCCACTGCGCTGATGACGGCATTGGAAGGCAGGGCAGGAGAACCAAGACCGAAGTATATCCGCTCCAACGTCAAGGGCCTTTGGGATAGGCCCAGTGTTTTGAACAATGTTGAGACATGGGCGAATGTACCTCTGATCATCAATAAAGGTGCCGACTGGTTTACCCAATTTGGAACTGAAAGAAGCAAGGGAACGAAGATATTCTCCCTGGTCGGCAAGATAACCAACACCGGCCTGGTGGAAGTCCCCATGGGCACGAGCCTGAGAGATATCATCTACGGGATAGGAGGCGGAATTCCCGGGGGCAAGAAGTTCAAGGCAGTGCAGACCGGAGGACCGTCGGGAGGATGCATCCCCGAGCAACTGCTTGATTTGCCGGTTGGTTTTGACGAACTCACCAAGGCCGGTTCAATGATGGGCTCAGGCGGGATGATTATCATGGATGAAGATACCTGTATGGTCGATGTCTCCAGGTACTTCCTTGACTTCCTCACGGATGAATCGTGCGGCAAATGTGTTCCATGCCGGGAAGGCATGAGGCAGATGCTGAAGATTCTCACGAATATCACCCAAGGAAAGGGAAAGGAAGGGGACATCGAGCTTTTGGAGGCGCTGTCCGAGACCGCCAAAGAAGCCGCCCTTTGTGCGTTGGGGAAGAGTGCACCGAATCCGTTTCTGAGCACGTTACAATATTTCAGAGAGGAGTATGAGGCGCACATTAAGGAAAAGCGGTGCCCGGCGCTTTCCTGCAAGCAGCTGATCGCGTTCTATATTGACCCGGCCAAGTGCCAGGCCTGTATGATTTGTGGGAGGAAGTGCCCTGCAGGGGCCATTGACGGCGGCAAGAACAAGATCCATATCATTGACCAGGAGAAATGCACGAAGTGCGGCACCTGCTTTGAAGTCTGCCCCTCTCGCTTTAGCGCGGTGAAGAAGATTTCCGGCGAGCCTGTTCCGACTCCTATTCCTGAAGAAGAAAGAACCATAGTCAGAAAGAGCAAGAAAAATGCGTGAAATCTTTTTGCAAATAGACGGAAAAGAAGTTAAAGCAAAGGAAGGGATGACCGTTCTGGAAGCAGCAAGAAGTGCAGGCATCGTTATCCCGACATTGTGCCACCACGAAAGTCTGGAACCTTATGGGGGCTGCCGAATCTGTACGGTAGAGGCCGAAAGCGGCGGCCGGACAAATCTTGTTGCTGCCTGTCTCTACCCTGTTTCAAAAGATCTCGTCGTGAGAACCAGATCTGAAAAGGTAGATAGAATTCGCAAAATGATCCTGGAACTGCTGATGGCCCATGCACCGGATGCCTTTGAACTGGTGGAGCTGGCCAAAGAATATGGCGCGGACAGAAACCGTTTTGAAAAAGAAGCCTCATTTTGCATTCATTGTGGCCTGTGTGTAAGATATTGTGCTGAGATCAAGAAGAAGCATGCTGTTGGATTTGTCGATAGAGGGACAAGGAAGGAAATCAGCTTCATTCCGGAGATCGCATCCAGGGAATGCTGGAGCTGCAAAGAATGTTTTCCGCTCTGCCCTACAGAAGCACTCCAGGCCGCTTTTGTTTTGACCAAAGCGCTGAGTTCTCGCTGATTTCTCTCCCACCTTCTTTCAAGCTTAGTCAGTTGCGCCGGGCATTTGCCGCCAGAACTTGTAGCCATCCAAAACCATCAACCTGGAACGAATCCTTACAACAAGTGGTGTGATAGTGTTTTGACCCGGCGTCCACCCTCGACAGACTTTGGGCACCGGCCGATTTCCAATTCCGTACCGGCTGAAAAGCCTGAATGGAGGATATTATCATGACACAGAAGCGCATATG
>CAZEGG010000143.1:0-8439 GCA_964511755.1 uncultured Desulfobacteraceae bacterium
AGACCAAAAACAGCCTCATCTCAGGGCGTTAACCCAACTCGCAACATAAGGCAAGCTATTCTGGGTTTTGACAAACCCGAATTTGGTGAGATAGTTTCAACATATCACAGACAACACCAGGCCTGAGATAGGAAAACGATATCTCTAAAATAACTGTGTCTTGATATTTGCAGTTCGAATCTAATACCTGTCAAGTTAATGGATTTCGGATAGTAGCCAGGCACATCACGTTTTTTAGGATTGTATTTTCGTCAGATATCCATTCAAATCGTCGGAAATCACGACTTTCAGGCGTAGCCTTCCGCAACCGGCGGGATTTCAACTACCGCTACATGAGAGGATCAGTTTTTCATCGTGCGGTTGCCTGTTTCCTCCGCCGATGCGCGTACAGGGCGGGAATAAGGTTGGTGCTGAGCAATGCGCTCCAGAATATGCCGCCCATGATTACCACCGCCAGGCCCTGTTCGGGCGCCGCTCCCTGTCCCCATCCTAATGCCGTCGGCAACATGCCGAGCATGGCCGTGAGTGTAGTGAGGAATATGGGTCGGAAACGTACCTCCACAGCTTCCCGGACGGCCTCTTCCGGAGCCATCCCCTGCGCCTCGTTGCGCCGGGCCCGGTAGAGAAGCACGATGTCATGGTTCAGCCCGATACCCACCAGGGTGAGAAAAGCCACCAAGCCGGTTGCGTTCAGTCCCACTCCGCTGATAATCAATGCCGTCGCCCCTCCGGTGAAGGCAAGCGGGATCTGCAACAGCAGCAGGCCGGGAACAAGCCGGCCTTCGAACTGCAACACCAGAATTCCGACCACGAGAAGAAATGCGGCTATTGCGGCTATCCCGAGGTCGATAGCGGCCTTTTCGAGTTCGGCGTACAGCCCGCCAAAGTCGATACGATAGCCTGAAGGCAGACGCATTTCGGCCAGTGCACGTCTTGACGCGGTAATTGTTGAGCCGAACGACCCGGTGGGCGTGGCCAGGATTTCCAGTGCACGGGCGCCGTCGATATGGCGTATCTGGTTTGGAGTTGCAGCCAGCCTGAGGTCCGCAAGCTCGCCCAGCGGTGTCCATCCCGAGGTGCGGATAGGCAGGGCGTTAAGTGCCCGTAAGGAAAGATCGGGGGCGCCGGCAAGGCGCACGTAGAGATCGAGCGGATAGTTGCCCTCAGGCACTTCGGCCACCACCTTGCCTGACAGCAGGGGATCTAGCTGGTCATATAGTTGAGCCGGTGTCAATCCGTAGGCAGTGAGTGCCGCAGGTTTGGGCAGGATCTGCAATTGAGTGACAGGATAGGCGTCATTGTTGAAAATATCGGAGAGAGAAGGCACCGTGCGCAATCGACCGGCAACCTTCTCCGAGAGTTGGCGCAATGTCTCGATCCGACTGCCGAAAATCCGGATCACAAAAGGTTGCGGCAGGCCGGAAAGGCTTTCACCCACCCGTTCGATTGTCGGCGTATCCATGGAAAGCTGGACGCCGGTTGTGCGGCTTTTCCTGACCAGCCTCCGTCCTATTTGATCCAGGTTGTCAACCGCGACACCCGGCTTGAGGACTATCTGGATTTCTCCGGCATAGGCCGGCTCGGTATAGGCACTGCTGGCGGGTGAGCCGATACGGGCGAATGTATGGGAGACTGCCGGATCGTCGCGCAGTCGACGGGTTATGTCGTCGACCGTGGCTTCCGTATCGGGCAAAGAAGTGCCGGGCGGCAGCGTAAAACTCTCCAGCATTACTCCCTCGTTGGGTAGCGGCAGGAAGTTGACGGGAACAAGTACCAGCCCGACCAGGCTGGCGATCAGAAGCCCGGCGCAGACGACCAGGCTCAGCCGCGGGGAGCGCATTGCCCGGTCGAGAAGGTGCGTGTTCAGATGATAGAGCCGTTTCAGAGCCCGTCCGGCCGAGGTGGACCCGGCACTGGGCCGCGCATTGATGAATCCGAGTCCCAGTGGTATCAGGGTCAACGAAATCAGGAGCGAGGCCAACAGAGCGATTGCCATGGCAAGGGCGAACGGAATGAAGAAGAGCCCCGCCAGCCCTCCTACAAACAGAAGCGGGATGAAAACCGACACCGTGGTGACGGTGCCGGTGATGTCGGGGCCGGCAATGTCCTTGAGCCCCAGCCGGATCCCTTCCCAACGTCCATCGCCCCGCTCCCATCGGTGATAGATGCTCTCGAGCACGATAATGGCGTCGTCGGCCAGTAACCCTACGGCAACGGTCAATGCACCAAGAGTCAACAGGTTGAGGCTTCGGCCGAAGGCGTACAGTCCAGCAATCGCCATCAGCAACGAGAGAGGAATGCTCAGCGCCAGCGCCCAAATGCCGCGTCCGGCCCCGAGGATCCAGAACAGGACTCCCACCGCAAGCCCGGCGCCGATCAGCAGATTGCGACCCAGGTCGGCGCCAATGCGGTGCACAAGGTGTCCCTGGTTGTAAGTCCGCACCCATCGTACTCCGGCGGGAAGCTGCCCCAGTGTATCCTTAAGCGTCTTCTCTATGGCCCGGGTAACCGGCATGGTTGATGCGTCGGGCTGTTTGAAGACGGTGAGCGCGATACTTGGGCGTCCGTCGAGAGCGACAGCGTTGTGCGTGGGCACAGGCGCCCGCACTATGCGCGCCAGGGCGCGCAGGGGAACCCGGCCGGATGGACTTTCAACTGGCACCTGTTCCAGTGCGGTGATGCGGACGGGGAGGCTGCGGGCTTCGATGAGTATGTCCTGGTGCCCCTGGGTCAGGTAACCGCCCGGGCTGAGCAGTACCTGGTTTTTGACCGCCCGTGTGATGGCAGTGACCGGCACCCGATAGCGCCGCATGGCATCCAGGTCGGGCTGGACCCAGATCGCCTCGTCGCCGCTGCCGTAGACCACGGTCCGCTGGACGCCCGGCAGTGCCCGCAGGGCCGGCTCGACTGCCGTAACAACCGCCCGCTGGACCATCATCGGCGCCACCGTTGCGGGAATCTCGACTGTGTAGTCGGCAACCTCATTGATGGCATTACCCATTATTTCGGCGTAGGGGTTTGCGGAAGCCGGCAGCTGGCCACGGGCGCGGTCTATGGCGCTGTTGACGGCCTGCAGGTCCTGCTGGGGGTCCGTGCCTTGTACAAATCTAATGCCGATCTCCACGGTACCGTGGCCCATGGTCGAGCGCACGCTGACAAGGTTGGGTAGGGTTAGTATCTGACCTTCCAGAGGACGAGTGATAAGGGATTCCAGCTCGCTCGCGGTTGCCCCAGGCTGATGGGTGACCACGCTGATCTCGGGGAAATTGAATCGCGGCAGAACCTCCACGGGGATGTGCAACAGGGCGTATGCGCCGTAGACGACAAGGCCGCCGTAGATCAATCCCCAGAGGAGTGGCCGCATGAAGACATGCTTTAAGGCATCGGGTCCTTTCATTTATCTCTAGTCCGGCGGCTGGTAGTGTTTGGAAAATTCCCGATGGAATTCAAGATAGGCGTTCTCGACCACAACTTCGATACCCGGCTTGAGGCCATGCTCGATCAGCGTCGAGTGGCCGCGGCTTGGACCGGGAGTGACCTCCTGACGCCGGTTGCCGCTGCTCGTATGCACCAGCACCCACCAGCGGCCTCGGTCAAGGATTAGAGCGCGTGTCGGCACTGCCGTAAGGGTTCGTTTTGGCCCTTCGAGCATTACCATGCCGGTCTCTCCGTTGCGCCATACCGGCGTCGGAACCATCGCGACCATTCCGATCGACAGAGCGCCGTCGGGCTGAATCGTACCGATGATGGTCCGAACCATGACAGGGATTGCGGAAGGACTGTCGGCCGGGGAAAATACTCCTTTCATCCCCACCTGAACCGACGCCGCCTCGGACCCGTAAACAAGGCCCTTCAACCAGAGGGCTCCGGACGGTTGCATCGTCAGAATGGTCTGACCCTGCCGCGCCAATTCTCCTTCTGCCAGATCGATCGTGAGTATGCTTCCGGTTACCGGCGATTTCAGGGTACTTTCGTTCCGCGTGGCCTGAAGCCGGGACCGGGCGTTTTCCAGAAGCGCCCGCTTTTCAGCCAGGTCTGCCTCGGCCAGGTAGACCTCTTTCTTGGTGCTGAGCCGCTCCGTCTCATTCTGGCGTTCGATGGCCAGCAATTTCCGCGCCGTCGTCTCCGCGGCTTCCGCCCTGTCGACTGCGTTCCGGAGCTCCGCCAGCAAATTCTCAATTTCCGGACCCTCAAGCCGTGCGACTATGGAACCGGCTCGAACAGTCTCGCCCGGCAATACCTTTAGTCCGCTTACAACGCCGGTCAGGGCTGCCTTCAGTCTGAGGATGGCCACCGGCTCGACGCGGGCATATGCTTCCAGGCGGCTAGCGAATGTAAGTGCTCTCGACTTTACGGTTCTGGACTCTGAATGGGCGGAAATGGAAATCAGAATTAATCCGCAAGCCGCAAGAAATGTAATAAAAAAGGGAGTTCTTGTTTTGAAAAAGCGCATGAAAGACTCCGCCTCAAGACACTTCCGGATGAAATCGTGTTGTGGCAGGCAAAGCTGGCAATTGAACTATTCACCGCAACAAAATGGTTACACTCGAGGGGGCGTAGTCCTTTAAGTCGAGAAAGACCCCCTGATGATACCATGGAGATGCCAATATCAAACCATATCAATAGCAATGATCGTTTATTTTCCGAACTCTCGTCTATAGATCATTGGGGCATCAGATTTTGGTACAAATTTTTCTTTGTCGTACACCAGAGCTACGTGACACACGGACTGGCTTCTTCGATAGACTCTCTGTCTTCACAGCTATCCGTTAATTGATAAGAATTCGCCTTTTAAAAGCGAGTAGTTTGAAAATTGATATTCGCGCATGGAGCTAGCATAAACGGGCAATATATGACAGCCCCTCGTTGGCGGTAATAATCCTGAATTTTTTACCAAATGCGAACCTGGCTGTCAAACTCTATTTTTTATCAATTATTAACCAAGCCAATAAAATTACAGGTATTTTAGGTAAGGCTCCTCCGTTGAACTCTCGACGGATTGGCTGCTAAAAGTAGGCTTCGACCCAACAAGATGCAGAGGCAAGCGGAAATCTGAAGGCTGAAAGCAGGAATTAGGAAAGCGGAAAGAGAGATTAGGATCTGAATTTGTGGTCGAAAGTCATTGATCAAGGGACAAAGTGCGGATAGCTAACGGTTGGCACAGGATTCTTGAATGTTTTAAGACCTGCACTGTCTTCAACCGAACGTTTGGCTTTCATGGAATTTTTCCTTCTTTGGACCGAGTTCGAGAGGTTGGCTGCCGCGGGCCGGGTTTTGGGATCTCATAGAAGCCGGATGCCAGATCGAGGGCTACCCCGGCGCGCGCCAATTGTCCTTTGAGGGTTAACACCTTCATCCGGGCGGTGATCAGATCGTTCCAAACCTGGTAATAGATCAGGGCGTCGACCCGGCCGTCCGCTAAAGCGGCGCGGTATTTTCCCACCAGTTTCTCGAGATCGATTTGGGTCGCTTGAGCCGCTGCAATCTGCCTGGTCGTAAACCGAATTCCGGATGCGATCAGCTCGATATCAGAATGGGCCTCGAAAACCCGGTTCATGTACTCATCGAAGAGCTTCTGCCGGGTCGCCCGCTCCCGCGCGATCTTCCCCTGATTGCGATTAAAGATCGGCAGCACTATGCTGAGGCCGAACCCGGTAGTCTGTACGTTCTCCGTATCACGTTCGAACGTCGGCCCGATGCTGATTCTCGGAAATTGCTCCAAAACAGCCGCCCGGACTGCCTCCTCCTGGCTCGCGTATCCCCGCCGCAGGGCGAGCAGATCCAGCCGCCTCTGCTCCAATCCTTCAAACAGTACAGTGTCGGTCGGCAACTCCACGCGGGATGGCAGCCTGATGTCTTTCGCCAGGCGGATTCGCGCGCCGGTAGGCAGTCCCAGCAGTCGTCTTAGTTGCAACCGCTCTTGATCCGCCTGTTTTTGCAGGTCGAGCAGGGTCTCATTTGCCTGGCGGCTCGTCACCTGGGCGGCGTTCAAGGCATTGGCCGTCATAGCCCCTTCTTTGACCGCTTTCTGAATTTTCTCCACCTCCCGGGCCATGTGCCGGGAAGCCTGTTCCGCCAGGGCAATCCGGTTTTGTAGGACTGCCAGTCGGTAGACGGCGTCCTTGGCAGCCTGTGCCACCTGCCACTCCTTCCAGGCTATATCCAGATCCACCGCCTCTTTGTGCGCTTTTGCCTGACCTCTTCTTGGGGCCCGAGAGATAAGAGAGGCTGCATCCCAATTCAATTCGAGCCCGTAAGCGTTTACCGTGCCCGTTGTGTCGCCGCCTGTCGGTACGCCAAAGCTGACGCCCAGAGCCGGATTGGGCAGCAGCCCTGCATCGAGAAGCTGGGCGTTCGACAAGGCCCTTTGATCACGGATGGCGCGGAGAGACGGGTTCAACAAAACCGCCAACACCGCGGCGCCGTCGGGAGAAAGGCCCTCCTCCGGCTTCAATTCCACCGGGCGGAGAATGGGATGCTTGATCTCCCTTGCGAGAATACGCACTTTTGCCATGGCAGGAGGCTTCAGCCGAGCGTGAACAGCCTCCGACGTGATGGGCATCGGCCGGTACGTGGCGCAGCCGCTCATCGCAATAAGGGCGATAAAGGCCCATCCTTTCACCAAGTAGATCCCACTCCTGCAATAATTGTTTGCTTGCATTTTACCTCGCATCCTACTTTCAAGACTTTTGTTGAAATCATGTTTTTGCCCTTATCTCCGTAACAAAACGGAGAATTTCTCCGGAACCGGCCTATAGTGTAACACCATGAACTTTACCGGGACATTCCCTCAACTTTACCTTTTGGCAAGGTTGGGAGCTGCTAACAAAGTGACGGAGCGCTTGGCAAGAAAAAAGAGAACATGTTCCCATGCCCAGTGAATTTTGAGCTGGTCTTAAAGAGCTAAGAGATGACCGATGATATCATGAAAGCAGGTCTTTCTTCTTTTCTTCAAACTCCTGCTTACCAATCCTCGCCCCTGGCGTACCGTTCTTTGAGGATGTCAAGAGCTCTTGGAGAACTGCTGAAGGATCTTCCTGATCCTCCTTTTGAGCTCTGGATCAGCCATTTTATGAGGAAGATCAATCCCACAATGATAAGGACCCAGAAAACGAGCATGAAGATTCCTCCAAACCAACCCATGCCCCATCCGCCCATAGCTCCAGGGCCCATATGCCAGCCGCCGTATCCTGCCCACTGGGCAAACGCCTCGCGAGCAGGTCTCAAAAAGAAAAAAGAAAAGCCCGCAGTAAATCCTAAAAGAGAAAAATTTTGGGATTTCATAGCATCCTCCCTTTCATTCCCTGTTTTTCACTCGCACGTCATGCCCGCACCAACTGGGGCGTCACTCAAAATATAATAATATCGCTTTAAAACAAGCATGGCCAAATGGGGTAATCACTTATTTTAATTGAATCAGGTACGTAAGTGACGAACTTTCAGGGCCGGCTATTCTTATCTCATGATACATCGTTCTAGCCATGATTGATATCCTTTATTCTCATTATTTTAAGAGTCCATACAGGTAATTGGTCGTTCTCTAATAACCCGTAGGGCAGAGTTCCACGGGCTTGCCCGTGGGTGAATGACAGTTCGCCCGTAGGGCGTCCAGCGAAGCTGGGGAAGAGATAAGTGCCACGGCTTTAGCCGTGGGTATCTACTGGGATAGGGGGAATATTGGATCAGCACATGTGAACTGGTTCCAGAAGGGGAGAAACGGGAATTGATTGGAATGACGTCCTTGTTGCCGTCTTGGGAAACGTTATTTTTATCAAATGATAAAAGATAAAATAATCTGAGATATCCATCAAGAACTTCAGGATACCGGGCTGCGTCGAAACCGGTGAAATGTCTGTAAACCTGCAATCAGATCTGATTGCATATACCTGCTATGTATTACGGATAACATGAACCCTTTCATATCAAGTTGTTATCACGATATCTGGTATTATGCGTGTTGACCGGCACATCTTGAACAGAGCCCCTTAGGGCATGGGGTTGACAGCCACAAAAAACAGGTTGTTATAAATACAAATAACCTGCCAATATCCCTGCCAAAAACAGACTTTGTTACGTATAGTATTATCAAACCTTTTGTCTTCTTCCTCACTCAGACGTAATGCATGCCCACACTAGTCTCGCGGCCATTGCAAACCGTACCTATGCATATAAATACGGCAAATGTATATTTGTGGGAATTCATCCTCTTCAGAACCCAGAAAAAGTGGCTCCAATTGTGCAGAGTTTATCCTGTAAATAAGAGCTTGAGACAATAAACCTGATTTATGGCATTTTTGCTGTCCATGGTGTGAACACTATTGGGAATGATTTTTCCTGCGCAAAAAAGTAAGGGGTCAGGCGACGGCCTAACCCCTTGATCTTGGCTGGGGTGAGTGATGGGGCTCGAACCCACGACCTCTGGGGCCACAACCCAGTGCT
>CAZEGG010000144.1:0-8399 GCA_964511755.1 uncultured Desulfobacteraceae bacterium
GGGAGAGATCGTCACCGATGAGTGAGGCTCCTGCCGCGGAGAAGGGGGCATCAGGAACATCTTCGGAGCAGTCCTCCCAGGCATCTCACGCAGGCAGAGGGGTGCCCAGGCTCGGCATCGGCCGTCAGGAAAGGATACGACATGTCGGACAAAACAGCGGACTTGGCGGGACCGGGAATAGGTGATTACGACGAACTGGCAAAAGATTTGCCCGTTGGATATAAAGCCCTTCTTCCGCCCATGGAAAGAATGAAAGCCGTCTTTGCAGCGAAGAATTACATCGAGACAAGCTTGTGCAAAGAGCTCAACCTTCAAATGGTTCCGGTTCCTCTCATTGTCGATAAGAACAGCGGCGTGAACGATTATCTGGACCGAGACGGATCGCGCACACCCGTGGAATTCCCCTGCGGGCTTGGACTCGATAATCCGATACAGGCTCAGGTCGTTCAAGCCGCTACGAAATGGAAACGTATGGCTCTCAAGCAATTCGGCTGCAAGGCCGGCGAGGGTATCTGCACCGACATGAGAGCTGTGCGGAAGGACTATTTCCTCGACCACGACCACAGCGCCTACGTGGACCAGTGGGACTGGGAGCTGGCTATAACGCCGGAAGAGCGGACACTTGAGTTTATGAAAGGTATCGTTACAAGGATATGGAAGGTGATTTGGGAAGCGGGCAATATGCTTCAGGAAATGTTTCCCCGACTCAGGACTTCCAGGTACCCGGATTTCCCTGAAGAACTTACATTTTTCCATGCCGAAGAGATTCTTGACTGTTATCCGGATCTCCCGCGGAAACAACGTGAGACCCGGATTCTTACGGAGAAAGCCCCTGCGATTTTTATCATTGGCATCGGCTGGCCATTGAGGGACGGCTACCCGCATGAAATGCGTGCTGCAGACTACGACGATTGGGTTACTGAGACCATCGTCAGGGACGGTGAACAGTATCACGGGTTGAACGGGGATATTCTGGTCTGGAATCCCGTGACAAAGCGGCGCCATGAGTTGACCTCGATGGGTATACGGGTTACCAAAGAGACCCTTAAGATCCAGCTCAGGATGTCAGGCCAGGAGAATTTTCTCAATCTCCCGTACCATCAGGCGATCCTCACCGACAGGATTCCGCTCAGCATTGGAGGAGGAATCGGCCAGTCCCGAACCTTCATGTACCTGTTGCGCGCGGCTCACCTCGGAGAGGTAAGCGTCTCCGTGTGGCCGAAGAGACTCAAGGATATCTGCGAGAAGAAGAACATACACCTACTCGAATAACTCATGGCATCGGGCGAAGGCAGGTCGGTCGACAAGAGCATTTGCAAGCCACCCCTTGAGTCACGATGCGCTAAGAGGTAGACTCTATGTAGTCTACTTTCCTTATGATACCATCCGGACCAGAGAAGGCGATCTGGAGAGCCTGCCGGAAGGCCTGATGCCTGAAGCGCTGCCGGATTCCATCGGTGTGGCGGGCTCCACGAGGCGTTCGCCTCCGGAGGCTGTCAACTACATGGAGCAAGAGATGATGCCTTTGAGCAGACTTCCCCGGCAGCCGAGCTGAACTATCGATTCCACGACCTGAACCGCTCCTTCCAAGGAAATACTATCCCCGTAGTCCGATCAAGCAAACCTGACGCATGGCTCTGCGGACCTAAGGCGGTCCGATCCTTCCGGCACTCTGATGCAGATCTTCCAGTTCACCGAGCAGGAATGCCCCGCCGAAATCGAGGCAGTGGCCGTGACCGCAAGAGGGTCATCACCTTCGTCTATCTTCCGATCACATCGGAGCAAATTGCTGCCAAGAATTTTCAAAAAAAACTTGACAGCTGATCTCAACCAAATTTATAGTTGCCGAGATATGATAATAGATTCTCATCATATGGACCTAACTGCAAGTTACTCCGCCTCCCAGCGACGGAAGATGACAAATAGTGAAATTTCCTCTGAAAAAGAGGGTGGACTTATCCTGTCATTGAATACGAGTGAGAGTGTTAGAGATTGAGTCTGCGGCCGAAATAGGTTTAGGCCGCGCCCCGGTCGTCGGTGCACTGTTTGAGCGCCTTGATGCTGTTGGAGATTTCTGCAACCATGCCGCATGAGAGACCGGGAAAGACATGGTTTCAAGTCCGTGGCTGTGATGCACGAGGGTGGTGGAGCCCCTTTTGAGTTTTTTGATGCCTGAGTTTTCAGCGTCGTTTTCCCACGTTTCCAGGAACGCATTGATCCGTTCCAACTGATTCCTTTTTCTAGAAAGTTCGGAGTTGTTGCTTAACAATGCAGACTTTCAACAGCGGGAAATCGGTCCTACGCAGTCAAAAGGGCTGAGCGTATTTTTCCTGCTCACCGAGTCGGGAGTACCGCTGCTTTTGCCTTTTTGATGCCTTTGTGTGTAAGGCTGAGATACGGCGATGATCAAGAACAATGCCCGTATGATCAGGTGGTTTTTCCACCGTCGAGGTGAACCCTGTACGATGCCTTTCGATACTGGCGGAGGAGCAACCCGGCGGATTCCGGAAATTGCGTGCCACACGTGGCGAACCCACGACTGAGCCTGGACGGCCCGGGCGCGTTGATCAGGCTTTGATTCACGGGTGCTCGCTGAAGGTTGTTTCATGGGAAACATAAACAATTCTAAATTTAGGGAGGGAAAAATGAAAAAGGCTATTTTTGGAGGGTGGATTGTTTCTTTTGCTATTGTCAGTTTGCTTTTTGTCGGTTCGACGGTACATGGCGCTGATACCGCGATAAAAATGAGGTTTGCGTCTGCTTCCTTTCCCGGATTGCCAACGTACGCTATGACCGACAAGTTTGTCGAAGTCATGAAGGAAAAGTCCAACGGCCGTATCCTCATCCAAGCGATTCAGCAGAGAAAACTTGGTGCCGACCTGGATCTCATTGAATTGGTTAAAGGCGGGGCTGTCGACATGGCCAACGTCTCGACGGCCGTTTTCGATGGTTTTGTTCCGGATCTCGATGCCTTGCAGTTGCCGTTTCTGATAAAAGACTACGATGCACTGCAAAAGGTTTTTCTGGCCGACTATACAACGAAATTGCTTTCCGTGCTCGAAAAACTGCATATGCACGGAATTGGTCTGAACGAGAACGGCCTGCGCGGCCTGGCCAACAACGTCAGGCCCATCTACAAACCCGCAGACCTCAAGAACATAAAGCTGAGAGTGGGCGAATGCAAGATGCATCAGGAGATATTTTCAGCCCTTGGCGCCATTCCAATTCCCATTTCCTACGGGGAGATCTACACATCGTTAAAGACCGGAGTTATCAGCGGCACTGAAATTAATGCTACTTCGGCTGCTTCGGAAAAACTGATGGAGGTCATCAAATATTACGCTACGATCGGGCACTTTTTCTGGCCGTCGGTGGCTATCATCAACCTGAAGACCTGGAATAAACTGTCTCCGGAGGATCGGAAACTCTTTGAGGATACCTGGCATGAATTGATTCCCTGGCAGATAAACATCTGCAGAACCCAGGATGCAAAGGCCATGAAAACGATGAAAAAAAGAGGCATTGTGATCACCAACCCCGACAAAAAAGCGTTTTATGACAAATGCGAGTTCATATATCAGAAATATATGAAATACCCGGCTATCGACGAGTTTGTTAAGAGTGTTCGAGCAATGCAATAGCCTGTCTCGTTGGCGGATTTGCTGCAATTTGCCGGCGTCGGACTGCACAATTACCGCAGCGGATTTGGTGATTGAAACCCGTTTAAGCAGCGATTGGGCTCGTTCCCGAACTGCACTTCAATTGCGGATTGAGCAGTCTCCGATGCCGTTGCCGGAAGCGAGGAAATGATTGAGAGAGTGTATGAGAGCAGAAGGTGAGCTTCAGGATTAACTCCCTAATCCAGGTTTTTGCGCGGTTTGAGGAGAACGGGATCAAGCAGCAATTGTAGAGTCGGAATTATTTCCGGAATGCTCATCGTACGATAATCATTGAACGGAGTTGCTCTTTTGGCCTTTGGGTGCATGATGTCGTCTTGGAGTCTCATGGATACTTTCTCTCGGATCATGATTGAAATTCACAGGTGTGAGAAAGGTTTTCGAAATGGATTTAAAGGATAGAGTTGCAGTAGTAACCGGTGGAAACAGGGGAATAGGGCGAGCGATTTCCCTGGCACTCGCTGATAAAGGCGCCAAGGTGGCAATCATATACGGCTCAAGCGCAGCCGCCGCTGCCGATGTCAAGAATGAAATTATCAGCAACAAGGGAGAGGCACTTACCATTCAAGCCGATGTATCCAAGAAACCGGAAGTCGCTGAAGCATTTCGCGCCGCAATTGAGCATTTTGGAAAGATTGACATTCTCGTGAATAACGCGGGAACAATGGGGACCCCGAATTTTCTTGAGATTACCGAAGAAGACTGGGATCGTGTCCTGGCGGTCAATCTGAAAAGCATGTTTAATTGCTGTCAGGAAGCCGTCCCCGCCTTTCTTCAGCAGGGCAGTGGAAGGATTGTCAACCTCTCTTCGATAGCCGGCAAAATGGGGGGAAAGTCCGGGGTGCACTACGCCGCCGCCAAGGCTGGGGTAATCGGACTGACCATGGCCCTGGCAACGGAATTCTCAGATAAGAATATCCTCGTTAACGCCGTGGCCCCCGGTCCGGTCAGAACGGAAATGTTGGACAAACTGCCACAGGAACTGCAGAAGATTTTCGCCGACCTCACTCTGGTGAAAAGGGTGTGCGAACCGGCTGAAATAGCACACGGCGTTATTTTTCTGCTGGAAAATGATTTTGTTACCGGGGAAACCCTCAATATAAGCGGCGGACGATATCTGGATTAAAATTGCTGACCTATGAAAAGAATTGCTGATATTCTGGAAGGCGCGCTGAAATTCTTGGTTATAATCATGCTCAGCGCGCTTACGATCATTGTCGTTGTTGGAATAGCGGCACGGTACGTTTTTCTTGTATCCATACCATGGACGGAAGAGATATCCAGATACCTGATGATATGGACCAGCTTCCTCGGACTCGGAGTTGCTTACAGAAAAAGAGAGTTGATTGCAGTAAAATTATTAACCGACCTTTTGCCGAAGAAAATGTTTCGAATCGCCTTTTTTGTCTCGGATATATTGTGTTCGATATTTCTTGTTGTCGTCGTGTATTATGGGGTCAAATTGTGCGTCCAGAATTCAGATCAGGTCTCTGCAGCTGCACGGATTCCGACCTCAATCGTATATGCGGCAATTCCGGTGGGAGGCGTGATTTATCTGTTTTTTTCTCTGGAATCGATTCTGGACTTTTTTAAGGGACGGAAGAGGGTGCCGGTATGATAGTCACAGCTCTTTTTTTCATCCTGGCAGTGCTGTTTTTGCTTGGAGTTCCAATCATTTTCGTTCTCGGCCTGGTTTCACTATCATATGTTTTGCTGACAGGCAATTACTATATGATGATCATGTTTCCCCAGAGAATGTTTAAAGGCCTGGACATGTTTGTGCTCCTAGCTATCCCTCTGTTTACTCTGGCCGGAAACCTGATGAATGCCGGAGGAATCAGCGAAAGGCTCATTTCGTTGACGAAATCATTCCTGGGGCATATTTACGGGGGACTGGCACAAGTCAATGTGGGAGCGAGCATGCTTTTTTCAGGTATCTCAGGGTCCGCGATGGCTGATTCCAGCGCCTTGGGTTCCGTTCTGATTCCATCCATGATCGAAGATAAATATGACCCAGGTTTCGCTGCCGCTATTACTTCCGTGTCTTCGACGATCGGCCCGATCATCCCGCCGAGTATTCCTTTTGTCATCTATGGAGCCATGGGGTCGGTTTCGATCGCTTCACTATTTCTGGCCGGAGTATTTCCCGGATTGCTTCTCGGCTTTTCTTTGATGATCGCTTGCTATATTTATGCCAGGCGGAAAAAAATACCCAAGACTGGAAAATTGGATTTTCGTGCTTTCTTCCGAAATCTCATCCGATCCATACCGGCATTGTTGTTCCCTGCTATTATTCTGTACGGAATATTGGGCGGAGTTTTTACCCCTACGGAGGCAGCAGCCGTCGCCGTAATTTATGCGATCATCGTCGGGTTTTTTGTTTATCGCCAGTTGACCATCAAGACCTTGATAAGCAATATCCTGGATACAGGGATCATGCTGGGCGGCCTGTTGCCGATCGTATCTACGGCCGCCATTTTCAGCTGGATATTGGGGGCGGAAAATGCCAGCGCAGTGATAACCAATTTTCTTTTGTCTATTACCCATAGCCGGATTGTAATATTACTTATTATTAACGTCTTTCTGCTGATCGTCGGGACAATTCTTGAGCCGGCTTCCGCGATTATCTTATTCACCCCGATATTCCTGCCCATTGCTGTCCAATTGGGGGTTGATCCCGTTCATTTCGGGGCAATTTTAGTCCTGAACTTGATTATCGGTTTGAGCACACCTCCGGTGGGCGTTTGCCTATTCATCTGCTGCAGGATTGCTAACGTCAGTCTTGAAAGAATATCAAGAGCGGCAGTTCCATTTTTGCTTGTGTGTATAGCCGTCCTGTTGATAGTCACCTATTTCCCTTGGCTGACCATGTATCTGCCGAAATTGTTAAACCCGTAAAGTACAGGAGTTTTTATTAGATGAGTCAATCAGAGAGAGTTTCACAACTGCTGGAGGGCGCGGTTGATCTGCATGTTCACAGCGGACCCGGCCTGATTCCTCGTTCCCTCGATCATGTGGAAGCGGCCAGAGAGGCTATGGCCGCTGGAATGAGAGCCCTAGCCGTTAAGGATCAGCATTCCATGACCGGCAATGCCGTCTATTTTATCAATAATTACATAATTAAAGATGAACCTTTTGACGTTTTCGCCGGCCTGGTGCTCAACAATGCTGCTGGAGGACTGAATCCTAATGTCGTGGACGCTGCGATAAAATATGGAGCGAAAATCGTCTGGATGCCCACGTCTTCAGCCAGGAATCATATAGAGATCCATAAAAGGATGGAATCCAGTTTTCCGCACACAAAAGAGAAGTTGTTTCCGGAAACGCCTCTGACCATACTGGATGAAAAGGGTGAAATTCTTCCCCAGGTCAGGCAAATATGCTCCCTTATCGCTCAAGCAGACATCATTCTGGGAACCGGCCACCTTCACTTGTCGGAAATTAAGGTATTGGTGGATGAAGCCCAAAAAGCGGGTGTCAGGAGAATCCTGATGCAGCATCCCGAATTTCTGGTAGAGGCTCCCATCGATGACCAGATCGAACTCGCCGGAAAAGGCGTTTGGATTGAGCATTCCTTGGCGCTCTTCCTGAGCGGGGCATGCAAGAAGGAATATCTGGTAGAAATGATCAAGGGTGTGGGGGCCGAATATACGACACTGGGCTCGGATCTTGGCCAGGTGACCAATCCGCGTCCGGTGGCTGGAATCCGAACCTGTGTCCAATACTTGCTTGAAAACGGAATCAAGGATGAGGAAATCGATCTGATGCTCAGAAAAAATCCGGCAAGCCTGGTGAATCTCGAATAGAATGTTTTTCAGACCGTCGGAACCTCCTCGTTTTCCATAATGTGTTGAGACGCGAGTCTTTCGAATTGGCTGGTTCTGCTGGTTCCCGCCTTGGAGACTGATTCAATATCATCTTGACCATTCTTACTCCGGACAGGATTCCAACCTTCATGAAATTGTGGTATAGGGTTTTCCATGAAAATTAAACCGTTGCCTCGAAAGCTGGAAAAGATCAACTTTTCTCCAATCAAGGAAGTGGCCGCAAAAGTTGAAGAAGCCAGGAAGAGAGGTATCAAAATATGGAATTTTTCCGGCGGCAGACCTGACCTCGATACGCCCGCTCATATTAAGAAAGCAACCCAACAGGCGATTGAGGATGGTCTGGTGCATTACACCCCAAGCATAGGCCTCTCGGGATTACGAGAGGCGGTCTCCCGGAGGTATGAAGAGGATTACCAGTTGAAAATTGATCCCGATGAAGTCATTGTCACTGCCGGATCGACCGAGGCGATTTACGTGGCATTGCAGGCCATTCTCAGTGAGGGAGATGAAGTCCTGGCGCCTCAACCCATGTATGTATATTACGACGGATGGTCCCTCTTGGGAGGCGGCCGGCTGGTTACTTTCCCCCTGCTGGAAAAGGATGATTTCTCTCTGAACGCCGAAGAGTTAAGAGCCCATATCGGTCCCAAAACCAAAGCGTTGATATTGACCTCGCCGCATAACCCTACCGGGCAGGTGTTTGAAGAGGAAGAACTGACCAAAGTCGCTGAGATGGCGATCCAGGAAGATTTTTTCGTCATCAGCGACGATGTTTACAATCGTTTTCTTTACGATGATGCAAAGCATTTCCCAATCGTCAAGGTCCCAGGGATGAAAGAAAGAACCATAATCATCGGCAGTCTTTCCAAGACCTATGCCATGGACGGATGGAGAA
>CAZEGG010000145.1:0-8375 GCA_964511755.1 uncultured Desulfobacteraceae bacterium
TAACATACTGGTCTTTTTCAAAATAGACGTGGTTCAGTATTCCGGTAAACGGCGCATGGATTCGACATCGTCCCAGGGAAAGTGCGGCATTGTCCATGGACGCCTTGGCGTTTTCCATATTTGCACGCGCCGTATCCAGCTGGGATTTGGTCGCCAGTTGGGCTTTGTGGAGTTCGGTGTACCGTTCGAAAGAGGCCAGAGCGGTCTCATAAAGTGCCTTTGCCGAATTATAGGTGTTCACATAATCCCGCTCGTCAATGACGGCGAGAAGATCCCCCTTTCGAACCGAAGCGCCCTCTTGGACCTTTTTTTGAACTACTCTTCCCCTGACTTCTGCCATGATCTTCAGTTTGATCCAGGGCTCCACTATGGCAGGCAGGTTAATCCGGTCCTGGATCCTCACCGGTTTCAGTTTCAACACAACCACATTGACCGCTTCCTGGGCAGAGGCAGGGTCTTTGTTGTTGGCTGCGGCAAGCTTGTCTTTCTTTTCAGAGCACGTGACGCCGCGAAATACAAGCAGCGCCGCCAGCAGCACCACTGCCAGGTAAGGCAGCAGGCCCCAGATGCGCGCGAGCATGCCCGTTTTCAGATCCGGAGTTTCCGAACTGCTTATATTTTTGTTCATTTTTGCCCCATCGCCCTGATAGTCTGACTTTGAGCGTCCCGTATCTCCCGGCCGGGGATCTGACGCCTGATGTCCGCTTTCTACAATTTCCCGTTTTCTTCCAATGATGATAAGAACAAACCCTGGGAGCGGTTGAGTTTGAGAATTGCCAATTGGTACGTATAGTGCGCCTCGGAGAGCTGGCGCTCCGCTGTCACTAGCAGCGTGTTTGCATCCATGATGTCCACGCTGTTTGCCAATCCGTAGTGAAACTGCGTGAGAACCGCATCGTAATCGGAGCGGGCGAACCTGACCTGGTCCGTCAGCGCATGAATCATGCTTCTCGCCGAAATAACGGAAAGGTAAGAGTTCTCCACTTCCAATTCAATCTTTTTTTTGACGGATCGATAGCTCAAATCCGCCTGGCGTTTCTTTGAGAGCGCTTCATGGACCTGGGCCTTTCTCAAACCTCCGTCAAACAGCGGCAGGCTTACGGTAAGGCCTATTGACAGGTTTTCCTCGTTCAGAATAAAGGCGTCGCTCGGATTCGGTCTGGTCTTGGAATAACTGCCGTCCAGGGTAACGGTCGGCCAATAGTCGCTTCGATAGAAGCTGACTTGATCCTCGGCAATGTCCCGCTGCTTCTTCAGTGCCTTCAATTCAGCGCGGTGATTGTAGGCGACTTCCTTCAATTCCGAAATCTTCCGGCCTTTCGTGGGGTCGGACTGCGGTTCCATATCGGAAATCTCGTAATCGTTTTTGAGACCGGCGAGTTGTGAGAGAACGGCTTTGGCATACTTCAGTTGGTTTTCGGAGGATATCAGCTCCGCCTTTGCCCTGGAGAGTTCCGCTTCGGCCCTGAACATGTCCGTTTTCGCAACCTCCTCCAGCTTCAGTTTCACCGCCACTGCATCCCGGTAGGTCGACAGCCGGTGAACATTGGCCTCCGCTATTTCAAGGGCCTTGGTGGATTTCAGCACGTCCACATACGCAGCGGCAACACCGAGAAGAAACTCTTCCTTGATCGCGGAAAGATCGTATGTGCTTTTTTCAATGGTCTCTCCGGTAATTTTCAGGGCAATCAGTTCCTTTCCGTTCAAAGTGAATTTCTGGCTTGCCTGAAGCCCCCAGGCTGTCGCGCTGTCAGGTGCGGTAATGAGGTCAATTGAAGTGTCATTGAGTCCGTACCGGGTATGGCTGCCAAAAGCGGAAAGCGTCGGCACCAGCACTGCGAACGCCTTCTTGCGAGTCTGGCGCGCCAGATACAATTCTTCCTCGGAAATCCCGACCTCCTCTGATCGACTGAGGGCCAGCCGGTACAGGTCGCCCAACGAGTACAGGTTCTTTTCGGCTGGTCTATCTTGGGTCCCCGCCGACACGCCTGCGGTTATCAACACGGCCCACACTGAAAAGAGGATAGAGAGCGGCAAAAGCTTTTTCGGCACGATCACCCCCCAGTTGTCTGAACTATCCACTAATTTTGCGGTCTTTTTAAAGAGTCATATGCAATTTCCTCACCGGAAATCACCGAAGAATAAATCATCACCCGTATAACACATTTTGGATGAAGATAACATGAAATACCTGTTGTTTTGAGGTCGATCCGTTGGGTGTCGCTTTCAAAACCCGCCTTGCTGTCTCTCGGGCACTGGGACTGAACAATCGCTTACCCCTCTCATAACCTTTTTCAGGCATAAAGAACAAAAGAATTGACACTGATCAATCACAATTGATTTTGCCAAAGACGAAAATGTCTTCGTTTGCATGATAAGGCAAGCAAATATTCGAGCTGTTTAACCTTGACGAGATGCCTGCACAGAGGACCAATCGCAAGCGGGAAGAGCGCGTGCCTGGAGTCTTCTTCGCGCCATCCTAACGTATCCCATTTTTTCTTGTACACATCGGTGTTCAGGTACTTCAGGCCGGAGTCGGCCATCTCAAAAACGCTAAGGAACATAGGGTACCGGCTTGCACAGCGCCTTGAGATTTTCAGGGGGGGTGCCGGAGGGGATTTCACAACCGGCATTGACGATAAAGGGATTGCCGACGGTTTCGTACGTCTGCAGCACCTTTTTGCGAATCAGATCCGGCGTTCCCTGAAGGACCCCACCGACGGGATCTATGTTGCCCGCAAGTGCCACGCCGGTCCCCACAGCCTTCCGGACCGCCTGCATCCTGACCATGTGGTCCACATCAAGGATGTCAATTTCGAGATCGGCAATGCCCGTCAATAAATGAGTGATGTTGCCGCAGATGTGCAACTTCACAAAAGCGCTTGTTTTTTTGACGGCATTGATCAGCCGCTTCTCACGGGGCTGGATCAGCCTTTCGTATGTATCGGGCGAAACCTGACTGGCGATTGCATCCCCGATACCGATGGTATCCGCGCCGGCTTCTACCTGCGCTGCGGCGAACGCTATACCGGTCTCAACGCAGATATCCATGAGGTCGCAGGCGTAGGACTCATCCCTGACCAGATCCAGCAGAAATTCGACGACATCACGGAGGTCTGCCGCTTCTGCCGCCGGGCCTTCGATCCATCCTAAAATAGAGTAGGTTTTGCCGCATCTCTTTTTGTAGGCGCGAACCGCTTCTATTCTGTCCAGCATCCGAGGAGATGCCAGAGGGTTCGGCTTGGAAAGGATAGCCAGGCTCTTGTCTTCTTTCAAAGGATGGGAACTGACGGGAGGACCGATTGTTCCATATTCAATTGAGGCGCCGAAACCCTGCGTCTCTCTGTAGGGGTCTGAGATGCAGCTGACCTGCTCGAAGCCGAAATCCTTTGCACATGCCAGGTTTGCTTCGACCAGGATCCGGTGATCCGAAGCAAATCCCGCATAGTCGGCTCCGATATGCTCCGCCGCGTATTGCATCAGAATCGGGGTCCGGGGGAGGAAGTCAACAGCCACGCCTTTGAGGACACCCGTGTACCGTTCATAGCTGTTCATGACACTTCTCTTGACGATTTGATGTGCCGGAGCCGAAAACCGGGAGCGGATTCGAATCATATGAGGGAATACGGGCCGGGCATGCTTCTACGAGTGCATATTCCCGGCCCGTTTCAATTGGTTTCAAAATCAAGTGCCTTGATTGTGTCTCTCTTGTGTTCTATGTGCCTTTTTGGCTCCTATCAGTAGATGGATTCCGGTTCATAATAGTCTTTGGCATTTTGCTGGGTGATCAGTTCGGCAGCCAGGACGATTTTCGAAGGGATCTTCTTTTGATAGAATCCGCTCAGCGGCTGATTGCGCATTCCCATTACAGCAAGGCTGATCGCCGTGGCCGCCATTGACGGCGGATAGGTTACGTCGGCGCGGACCAGTTTGTTCCCGTCCATGATCATCTTCACCACATCCTTGGAACCTGCCCCGCCCAGGAAGGTCTTGATGTCATTTCTCCCGGATTCTTTATAGGCCTGCAATACACCCTTGAGAACGTCATCGTCCTGGGCCCAGACCGCATCAATCTTTCCATATTTCTGGAGGTAATTTTCCATGATCTCCAGTCCCTTCTGCGTGGACCAGTAAGCGGGCTGTGAGTCGAGGATTTTAATGCCGGGGTAGTTTTTCATGACCTTATTGAAGGCCTCAACCCTCTCTGTATTGATAACGCAGGGAATACCTTCCAGGACGACCATGTTGCCTTTGCCGTTCATTGCTTTGGCCATCCACTCGGCACTTACTCTGCCGAGACCCGGGTTATCCCCAGCTATGTAAACATCCTGGGCATCTTTTGTGAGCCCCCGGTCGATAACCACGGTGTAAACCCCCTTGCCGTGGACCTCCGCGACGATGGGTGTCAGCGGTGCAGAGTCATGGGGCAAAATGACCAGCGCATCGATGCCCTTCACCATCAAATCTTCAACATCTCCCACTTGTTTGGCCGGTGCATCCGCGGTTACCAGGAAGAATTCGATGTTGGGATCCTTCTTCTCCCAGTCGCTGATGGCCTTTTTGGCCCACCATACGATACCGCCTGTCCATCCGTGGTCTGCGCTGGGGATTGAGACGCCGATTTTGATTTTTTGAGCCCCGAAAACCGTGGTTACGCTAAACATGAACATGACTGCAACAGCTACCAGCAATAATCGTTTCAACATGTTTCTCCCTCCTTTGTATGAGCAAAAGATTTCCCGGCCTGGACCGGATAAGTTAGTTTCCATCCATAAATGGCTATTTTTCACAATCTCATTATCAATCTGCGCGATCACTTGTGCGGCGTACTCAAGTACGCCTCCACGTAACCTCTTGAGTTCCTTGATCTTGCAAAAAATATCTCATTTCTGGATCGGAAACCCCCTAGTGCCCAAATTCCATTTGTGGATGGGCACGAGTTAGCCGTTCTTGCGCTTATACTGAACAAGAACGGCAAATATAATGACAAGACCCTTTACGGTACCCTGTAAATAAGGGGAAACGCCAACCATGTTGAGCATATTATTGATCATGCCCAGTATTATGGCTCCGATCACGCTCCCCGTGATGGTACCACTCCCGCCGGACAAGGGGGTCCCGCCGATAACCACCGCAGCGATGGCATCCAATTCGTAAAGGATTCCCGCGTTGGAAGAGCTGATGGAGTTCAACCGGGATGAGAGCATGATGGCCGTGACCGCGACGGAAAGCCCTGTCAGGGCGTAGGTCATCATTTTGACCCAGTCAATCTTGATGGCCGAGTAAACCGCCACTTTTTCATTAGCGCCCACGGCACAGACATACCGACCGTATCGGGTGTTGTTCAAGACAATGTGAAAAATAACAGCCATTACGAAGAAGACCCAGACGGGGATGGGCAGGTTCAAGAAATACCCTGAACCGATGATGGGATAGATGTTGTTAGCTGACCGGAACTCTCCGGCATTGCTGATATACAGAGTCATCGACCGGAAAATGGACATGGTTCCTAATGTGGCAATGAATGGAGCGACCTTACCTTTGGTGACGATGATTCCGTTAAATGCGCCGGCGATCAAACCAAGGCAAAGGCCGGCAATAATAGCCCAGGGGATCGCCATAGGGTTGCTGCCGAAATAGTTGAGCACCAGGATGACAATACCCCCGATAAGTGCAACCATGGACCCGACCGAGAGGTCAATCCCACCTGAAATGATCACGAAAGTCATGCCCAGACCAATGATGCCGGTATAGGACGACTGACGTAGAATATTGGTTAAGTTCTTGAATTTCAAAAAATAAGGACTGGCGAATGCCGAAAGGATGAATAGAATGATGAGGGCAAAAATTGGGGCATATTTGGCAAAATCGAATCTCTTTCTCATTGAATCGTCGCTCCGTTTGTCTTCCCGGCGTCCTGAAGACCGACGGCATAAAGCATGATCGTCTCTTCATTGATGTCATCCTTGGTCAATTCGCCGGTAATTCTCCCGGATTGCATGACCAGAACACGCGAGCAGAGGCCGATGATCTCTTCCAGCTCGGACGATATGACGAGGCAGGCGATGCCGCTCTCCGCAAGGGATTGCACGAAATGATAGATTTCGCTTTTCGCATTGACGTCAATTCCCCTGGTGGGCTCATTGAGTATCAGCACGTTGGGCAGCGTATCCATCCATTTTGAAAGATAGACTTTCTGCTGGTTCCCGCCGCTCAGGTACTGCAGTTCATAGGCGAGGGATGCCGCCCGAATGCCGAACCTTTTCACATAATCTTGTGCGCTCCTGTACTCTTTGGCCTTGTTGATCAGGATTCTGGAGTAGTTCTTCAGGGAAATCAAAGTAATGTTACTGGGTACATTAAAGTTCAGGATGATGCCCTTGCCTTGGCGGTCATCTGAGAGATAGGCGATTTTTTCCCGGACCGCATGGCGCGGCGACCGTATGTTGACCTGTCTACCTTGAACGAGGATTTCACCGGCCTCCATCTTCACGATTCCCATGATGGATTCTGCCAGTTCGGTCTGCCCTGAACCCATAAGTCCGGCAATACCGAGCACCTCGCCTCGGGCGAGACGGAAATCGATCCCGTGCACCGAGTCTGACACCTGAACACCTCTGACCTCCAGTGCCGACCCCTCCTGAGCTCTTGTTTTCTCAGGAAAGATTTGGGTAAGTTGCCTCCCCACCATCCGGTGTGCCATTTCGTGCTCGTCTATTTCGTCGGCCCTGTCAATGCTGATTTGTCGGCCATCGCGCAAAATCATGACTCGGTCGCAAATTTCCCTGATCTCCCTGAGTTTGTGGGATATGAAGAGGATGGAAACACCTTTGTCCTTCAAACTCTGCATGCGGGAGAAAAGCACGCTGATCTCCTCTTTTGTCAGCACGGCCGTAGGCTCATCCATAATGAGAATTTTGGAGTCATGAATCAGTGCCTTCACTATCTCTACAATCTGCTTTTGGGCCACACTCAGTGAGTCTACTAAAGCATCCGGGGGAATTCTGCTGTTGAGTTCTTCGAGCAGTTGAACGGTCCGGCGTTTCATGGAAGTCTTATCGAGCAGCAGGTGCTTTCTGATCTCACTGCCGAGGAATATATTTTCAAACACGCTGAGTGTACCTATCAGGTTAAACTCCTGCGGCACCGTGCTGATGCCGAGCTTTTTGGCCATGATAGGGGACTTGACCTCTATTCTCTGTCCTTCCAAGAAAAGCTCGCCCGATGTGGCCTGGTAGATACCGCTGAAGATTTTAATCAGAGTGGATTTCCCGGCACCGTTTTCACCGATGATTCCGAAGACCTCACCGCCGTAGAGTTCCATGTTGATGTCGTCGAGAACACGGACCCCTGAAAATTCCTTAACCATAGCAGCAGTGGCCAATACCGGATCGCCCATAGTTAGCTGTTCCATGACTGGGTTGACTGGCAACAAAACGATACCAAGGCCGTGCAGATTCGGATGCCGGTCGATCGATACAGGGTTCCGATCCCTGTCCATTGCCCGGCCCGCAAATGCCCGATATGTTGGTGTTGGACACGAATAACCCGCAATCTGACAGATTTCTCCTCCTAAATCAAGGATTAATTTTCTGGCAAAACTTATTTTGTGGTTCCTGCCATGCGCCGGGCAATGAATTGTATCAAGTTGATTTTATAACATAAGTAATAAAGCGTTTGAATAACGATGTTATTTGCAGATCAAAGGGAATCAATATTTTTCTTGCCTGACATGTGTGTTCCTGTTACTAGTTCAGATTATGGAGCGGAACATCAGCGGCTGCAGGAAGGGTTAATCACGTTAACTTGCTGAAATTAAGCATGTATTTTCTATCAGGCCGCAACCGGCAAATTAAGGCGGGCTGATCTGCCGGGCCTAATTAGTTCAAGTTGTGAATTAAATGTTCGACCTGACGGATCATCATCTCGCTCTGTGAGAAGCAGAGGCGGGCTCTCTATGAGGTGGAAATAAGGAGGACGAAAATGGAATATTTTCCAAAAATAAGGGATAAAATACCTTTTGAAGGAAGGGCGTCCAAGAATCCCCTGGCCTTCAAATACTATAACCCCGAGGAGATCGTGGGTGGAAAAACAATGGCGGAGCACCTTCGTTTTTCGGTCGCGTTTTGGCACACGTTTAAATCCGACGGCAGAGATCCTTTCGGCGATCCCGCGTTTAACCGGCCCTGGATGCAGAGCAGGACTCCTATGGAACGGGCTGAGCATACCCTCAATGCAGCTTTTGAGTTCGCCCGGAAACTGGGAGCCCTTTTCTACTGTTTCCATGATCGCGACATTGCTCCTGAAGGGGAAAACTTCGCCGAATCCTGCAGGAATCTTGAAGTGATGGTGAAAAAGGCCTCGGTCCTCCAATC
>CAZEGG010000146.1:0-8371 GCA_964511755.1 uncultured Desulfobacteraceae bacterium
CCTTCGCTCGCTCCTCCCTGCGACGTATTGTTCATACGTCTCAGTCGTCGCTCCTTGGCGCCTTGCACCTGACACCTTGCTGGTGATCAGGGATTTCGTCAGATGACCCGCTGAAGCTCACGATGCGAAAATCAGGGGCTGGATTTGGGCCTCAGGAGAGGCGGTCGTCATACTCATCGGAGAATCGTTTTATCATCCCTTCGTCGGCAAAGCTGTAATAACGATTATCTCCGATGATGATATGGTCCAGCACCTGGATCAGGAGGAGTTTTGCGGCCCAGAGGAGATCGCGGGTCAGCCTGCGGTCTTCCGGGGAAGGCGCGGGATCGCCCGAAGGGTGGTTGTGCACGAAAACGAGCGCCGCAGCCTTGTGTTCCAGTGCCAGCGTCATGATTTCTCTGGGATATACCGCGCTCCCGGTCAGGCTGCCGAGAAAGACATCTTCATCTGCCAGCAACTGGTTCTTTCGGTCAAGAAAAAGGACCTTGAACACTTCTCGCTTCAGGTCCCGCATGGAATGGAACAGGTAATCGAATACGGCACGGGAAGATCCGAAGAACGACTTGTGTCGAGCGCGGTCACGCAAGTATCGTCCGGCTACCTGGTGGATAAGCCGCATATACAGGGCATTCTTCGGGCCGATCCCCTTTATCTGGAGAAGCTTTTCGCGCGGCGCGGAAAGCACCTGGGAAAGGCTTCCGAAACGTTCTATGGCCTGTCTGGCGGCGCCTTTCACGTCTTTCCGGGGAGTTCCGAGTGTGAGGAGAAATTCCACAACTTCTTCATCGGAAAACCGTTCAAGGCCGCCCTCCTCAAATCTTCCCCGCAGCCGTTCCCGGTGACCCTTACCTTTTTCCTGCCATTCGTCCTTTTCCATGTGCAACCACGCTCCGATCTGGGGTTTCGCCGCTCGTGCCCGAATTGTACTCGTGGATTGGCACTATCCTAGCAGAGAAGGAAAGAAAATCAACAAAGAGTTATGGTAAGTGCGCTCGGAACGCATTATCTTATTGACAATCGTTCAACCCTTACCGAACATGAAAACTATTGTTCCTGCTGTTAAGGCGTTCTGTCCGGCCTATCGTGTAGCCCTGAATCAATGAGTGAGGGCCGGGGCACGCTTTAACCGGAAGAAGCAAAATCCCTGGGCAAAAAGATGGAAGGCATCTATGCGTGTTCTTGTTGCGGCCTCTGAAGCGGCCCCTCTTGCAAAAATAGGTGGACTCGGCGATGTTGCCGGTGCCCTTCCCACAGCACTTCACGACCTCGGCTGCGAGGTTTCCCTGGTCATACCGGCGTACAGGACGGCCCTGCAGAAGAGCGGGGCATCGGATGTGGCGGCCAGGGGGATTCCGGTGAGGCTCGGCAGGAGAGAACTCTCCGCCGATATACTGGAAACCCGGGGAGAGTCAGGCATTCCCATCTACCTGGTTCGCAGGGACGAATTCTTCGACCGTTCCGAAATCTACGGGACCGCCGCAGGAGAATATTTCGACAGCCGCGAACGATTTATCTTTTTCTCACGGAGCATCCCTCCTCTTTGTCGTGCGCTGGATTACGTTCCCGATGTCATCCTCGGCAATGACTGGCAGACGGGCCTGGTCATGGCTTTGCTTGACCAGGGGGATCTTTCCGGAACTGCGGGTGTTTTTACCATTCACAATTTGGGATATCAAGGGCTCGTGCCCCCGGAGCAGATTCCTCTTATCGGCCTTCCGGATGAGTACTACACCCTGGACGGTCTCGAGTATTACGGCCAGATGAGCCTGCTCAAGGCAGGAATAGCATTTGCGCACGCCGTTACAACGGTGAGTCCAACCTATGCAAAAGAAATCCAGACAGCCGAATTGGGCGGGGGCCTGGACGGCCTTCTCAGGAACATCAAGGGCCGGCTTTTCGGCATCTTGAATGGAATAAACGAGCAGGAATGGGATCCCGAGAAGGATCTCCACCTCCGGACACACTATTCCCGGGAGGACTTCTCGGGCAAGGAAGGGTGCAAGAAAGCGCTTCTGAAAGAACTGAAGCTTCCCATGCGGTTGATGAACCGTCCGCTCCTGGGAATGGTGAGCAGACTGGTTTCGCAAAAGGGGTGCGATCTCCTGCTGGGGGCGATAGAAAGACTCTTCAGCATGGATGTGGGATTCGTGCTCCTTGGATCGGGCGAAGCCAAATATGAATCTGCCTTTGCCGCCCTACGGGACAGGCACGGGTCACATTTCGGGTTCGCCGGCGGGTTCAACGAACCGCTCGCACACAGGATTTATGCCGGATCCGACATTATCCTGGTTCCCTCGCTTTACGAGCCTTGCGGGCTCGCCCAGTTGTATGCCCTCAAGTACGGGAGTATTCCGGTTGTGCGGGCTACCGGAGGGCTTAACGATACGGTCCAGGATCCGAATGAGCGGCGTTTCCCCGGTACCGGGTTCAAGTTCAGAAAGTATGATGAAACGTCTTTTCTGAAAACAGTGTCACGGGCGATCACGGTTTACAAAGACAGGGAATACTGGCAGGCGATGATGCGGGAAGGGATGGGATGCGACTTTTCCTGGCGAACGTCTGCAGGAAAGTACGTGGCCGTATTTGAAAAGGCGCTGAAGAATATGCGGGCCAAGAAAAAATGAGCAAAAACTATCTGTGCATACACGGACATTTCTATCAACCTCCGCGGGAGAACCCATGGTTGGAGGAGATCGAGTTCCAACCGTCTGCGTTCCCCTATCATGACTGGAATGAGCGGGTGACGCGGCAGTGCTACGGTCCCAATACCAGGGCCCGGCTCGAGGGAGCGGAAAGGCGCATCCTCGAACTCATCAACAACTATGAATACATGAATTTCGATTTCGGCCCGACATTGCTTTCCTGGCTTGAAAGAACCCATCCCTGGATTTACGGAGAAGTTCTTGCCGCGGACCGGGCCGGCCGAAAACGATATCACGGCCACGGAAACGCCATGGCCCAGGTCTACAACCACATCATTGTGCCGCTTGCCGACACGCGGGACAAGCGAACCCAGATCCGTTGGGGACTCGCGGACTTCGCACACCGGTTCGGGCATCCTGCGGAGGGTATGTGGCTTGCGGAAACCGCGGTCGATGTGGAAAGCCTCGCGCTCATGGCCGAGGAGGGTGTGCGGTTTACGATCCTGGCTCCCACACAGGCCCAGGCGGTACGCAGCCTCGGGTCCCCACGCGGCGCATGGAAGGACGTGTCGGGAGGGGCGATCGACACCACGCAGGCATATCGTGTCTTCCCTCGCGGAACGGATTCCCTCCATATCGACGTGTTCTTCTTTGACGAGGATATTTCCAAGGCGGTCGCCTATGAGAAGATCCTTGCATCCGGCAGCGCCTTTCTCGCCCGGATCGAACAAGGCATTGCCGGTGCACGAAAAGAGACCTGCCTGGTCAACGCGGCAACAGACGGCGAGTCTTATGGACATCATTTCAAGTTTGGAGACATGGCCCTCGCCTGGCTTTTTGATCACCTGGAGCGGGAAGGGCCCCTGGAACTTTCCAATTACGCCTGGTTCCTGGAACTTTCGCCGCCCCAAAAAGAGGTTCGAATCGTGGAGAACAGCTCCTGGAGCTGTGCTCACGGAGTTGAGCGGTGGCGCTCGGACTGCGGGTGCAACGTGGGTCACCGGGAAGGGTGGAATCAGGCCTGGAGAGCCCCTTTGCGCGAGGCCATGGACCGGCTGTCCAAAGAACTCTCGGCAATTTTTGAAGAGGAGGGCGGAAAGATAATCAGAGACCCCTGGGCCGCCAGGGACGACTACATCCGTATCCTCCTCGACTCATCAGCCGAAAGCCGTGAGCGATTTTTCGAAACGCATCTCGTCAAGGGTGGCGGCGCTGCCCAGGCGGAAAAAGTCATAGCGTTGGAGCTCTTGGAGTCCCAGCGGATGGCCCTGTACATGTTTACCAGCTGTGGGTGGTTTTTTGATGATATTGCAGGTCTGGAGGCAACCCAGGTGCTCAGGTACGCCGACCGGGCCATGCAGCTGGTGAAAAAGTGGTCGCACTTCGACCTGGAGGGGGAATTTCTCTCCGTTCTCGCGCGCGCAAAGAGCAATGATCCTGATTTCGGAGACGGGGCTGCTGTTTTTAAAAAGCGAGTCAAGCCGGCACGAATGCTGCCTGCGCGGATAGCGGCCAACCACGTTTTCATGCGGATGTTCCAGAAAAACCCTGCTCCCGGGGGCCTTTTCAGGGAACGCTTTCGCGTTGTAAAAGAAGAACAATATGATGACCAGGGTCCGGGAAAGGCGGCCGGAGCAGTCCTCGTGTCGGATCCCATGACCGGAAACACTTCCCGAATCTCCTTTTCCGCAACAGGACGAAGCCCTGCTGATTTTGCGTGCCTGACCGGCGAAGAAGGGGGAAGCGACGCCTCCTATACCCTGGATGACGTGGTCCCTGATGTGAGGAGACAGACCATGCAGGCCATGGCCCGCGGTATCCTGGAGAAGGTTTCGCTGCAGATCAGCGAAGAGGAGGTTCGGGCTTTCTTCTCCCTGGCACAACCCGCTGAAGCGATGGAAGAACCGCTTCCCGGCGGTCTGGGAGAAGTTCTTGAGCTGCTTCTCCGGAGCCGGCTCCTCCGGCTTGTGGAAGAGCCCGAAAGCGTTTCCCGTGAAATGGCATTCCTCAAGGAGTTTACTCGCAAGGCGGCAGGCTGGGAGAGTGCCCTTCACGTGGACGATCCGGGAATACGACGGGAGATGAAAAAACTGGTAGATGCATTGATGGACCTGATTGCCGAGAATCCCCGGGAAGGAATGATAACGGCCCTGATGGAACTCCTGGATCTGGCCGATGACGTATCCCTGAAAGTGGATCTCTGGAAGTGCCAGAACCGGTACTGGGACCTTTCCGGGGACAGGCATTTTTTGGAACCATTATCATCAGAGCAGGCGAGGGTGTTCCAAGCACTGGGGAGGAGACTCGGATTTTTGGATCGAGGAGCGTAATGTGCTGAATCTTGTTATGGCAATTCACTGTCACCAGCCGGTCGGCAACTTCGATGATGTCTTCGAAAGAGCATGCGACCGCTGTTACCAGCCCGTGCTGGAGATCCTGCGGGACAACCCCCTCATTCGAACCGGCATGCACATGAGCGGGTCGCTTCTCGAGTGGATCGAGGCTTACCGCCCGGCCATCCTGGATCTGCTCGGCGCCCTCGTTGAGAGAGGCCAGGTTGAAGTCATTTCAGGGGGGTTTTTCGAGCCGCTGCTCTCCACGATTCCCGTAAGAGATGCGAGGGGGCAGACGAAGAAGTTGAACCAATACCTGGAATCCCGATTCGGGCACCGGCCCAAAGGTTTCTGGCTCACTGAGCGAATCTGGGACCCGGGGCTGCCTTCGGTTCTGGCGGGGACAGGTCTCCGGTACACGATCGTGGATGACACCCATTTCTATTATGCGGGGCTCAAGCCCGACGAAATTTACGGCCCCTACATCACGGAAAAGGAAGGCAAGACACTCACCCTCCTGGCCACGCCCATGATGCTGCGGTACCTGATCCCTTTCAAGCCGGTGGAAGAGGTCATCGCGCATCTCCGTCACCTGGAGCAGACCGGGAAAAAGGTGGTTGTCTACGGGGACGACGGCGAAAAATTCGGCCTCTGGCCGGGGACACACGAATGGGTCATTCAAAAGGGCTGGCTGCAGGCTTTTTTTCAAGCCGTTGCGGAAAACGCCGAATGGCTGGGAACAAAGACGCCGGGAGACCTCATTGATGAGATGCGTCCCCTGGGACGCCTCTATCTGCCGCAGGCTTCGTATGAAGAGATGACCGAATGGGCGCTTCCTCCGGATCGGGCGGAAGTGCTGGAAGATATCATCGCTTCCCTCAAACAGGAGGGGCGCTGGGAAGAATGGCGTCCGTTTGTGCGAGGAGGGACATGGGACAACTTCCTGGTGAAGTACGATGAAACCAACCGCATGCACAAGAAAATGATCTTTCTCAGTGACAGTCTCCCCCGGGATTCCGAGGGCGTCGAATATCTCTGGCGGTCCCAGTGCAATTGCGCGTACTGGCACGGGGTCTTCGGCGGCCTCTATCTGGGGCACCTGCGGCGGGCCGTATACCAGAACCTGCTCAGGGCCCAGGCCTCCTTGCCTCTTGCAGAGGGAAACATCCCGGAAATAGAAATGGTCGACGTGGACAAAGACGGGGAGGATGAAGTTGTGATCCGTGGACCCGTACTTTCTCTGGCCCTTTCGCCGGCACGGGGAGGAGGCATTTTTGAACTCAGCCATGTCCCCCTGGCCCTGAATCTGAGCGACGTACTGACCAGGCGACACGAAGCATACCACCGGCGCCTGAAGGAACTGGCCAGGGAACACGGAAACGACCATTCCCGGGCGCAGTCCATTCACGAAGCCGTCTTCGCGAAGGACAAAGGCCTCGAAGAAACGCTCATATATGATCGCTATCCGAGGACCTCTTTCCTCGATCACTTCCTTCCCCATGAATGCTCCGTGGATGAGTACTCGACCAGTGTCTACCGGGAACTCGGTGATTTCTTTGCAGGACCATATCTTGTGACGGAGACTTCGGCCGCTGAGGACGGCGGCAGAGTCACGCTGACCCGGACAGGGCATGTGGGCCCGGGCGGGATGACCGTTCAGAAAACGCTTTTTGTGGAAAGACAGGGAGAGGTGCGGATGAAGTGGGAAATGACCTCCCTGGCTGACGCACCTGTCTCCTGTGTCTACGGCTGCGAATGGAATCTGACTCTTTTTTCTGATCGTGATCCTGAGCGATACTATCTGGTTAACGGGAAGACACGAAAAGAAGTTGCAGAGACGGGCGTTGAAGAGAACGCAGCTGATTTTTCCCTGGTAAACGGCCCCGATCACCTGAAGGCGGTGTTTGCCTTTTCAAGACCGGTTACCGTGTGGTTTTTCCCGCTTATGACCGTATCCATGTCCGAAGAAGGTTTCGAACGTACGTACCAGGGGTCGAGTTTCCTCTTTGCCTATCCGCTTGAACTTGCCAAGGGAGAGACAGATCGGTTTTCGTGCAGTATGCGGATCGTGCAGGATACGTAAAAAGGCCCGGCTTCCCGCTGAGGGGACACACCGGGCCGTTGGTTGGGGTTGGGTTGATGGTTAACAATCCAACTGGGCCTTCAGGTAAATGGCTTCCCGGGATGCCGTTATTTTCTCAAGGTCAATCTCTACTGCATTACTTCGTCATCGATCCTGGAGAGAAGATGCACGGTCATCTGAGAAGCCGCCAAAGAGCCGTCTCATACCCCCTTCTGCCAATTGATAACCCTTGGAGGCCGTCTGCCGTCACATGGTTTATTGTGCTGCTGTTGAGGTTGGACGGCGCCTGGTTGGCGATGTTTTCTCTTTCTCCTAATCTTTTCTACCGTTTTTTCAATCTGTTCAACATCATCCCGAAAGCTGTTCTGTATGTCTTGGAGCCCCATTTCTTCTTCCATTACAGACGGTATATCGGCACGAGGAAATGATTTCTTAAACATTTTTTTGCATTCAGCAAAAAAAAGTGACTAGAGTGACCTAGATTGCCTAAAGTGACTAGAGTTGATGAATTTCTTTCCATTAACTCTAGCTCACTTTAGTTCACTCCAAACTCTAGCTCACTTTATCACTGGCTTGAGAATCAGCATGCCGAGGGGCGGGAGGGAAAGGCTGAGGGAGTGAGAAAAGCCGTGGGCTGGAATGGGATCGGCCGGTGTTCCTCCGGCGATCCCGACATTGGATCCACCGTACAGAGAGGAGTCCGAGTTGAGAACTTCCCGGTAGAACCCTTCAAGGGGTACCCCGATCCGGTAGTCTTCCCTCGGCACCGGCGTGAAATTGAAAATAAACACCAGGGGGATGTCGGAGGACCCGGTTTTGCGCATGAAGGAGATCACTGTGGAGCCGGAGTTTCGGAAATCGATCCACTGAAATCCCGCCTGGTCGTAATCCTGCTCGTAGAGCGCAGGTTCGTGCCGGTAAAGATGGTTGAGGTCCCGTACGTATCGCTGCAGACCGGCGTGTGATTCGTACTGGAGCAGATCCCATTCCAGTTCCCGATCGTGATTCCATTCGGACCACTGTCCCAACTCTCCACCCATGAACAGGGTTTTCTTCCCCGGCTCCCCGTACATGTACCCAAGGAGGAGCCTGAGATTGGCGAATTTCTGCCAGTCGTCGCCCGGCATTTTGGAGAGCAGTGAGGCCTTCCCGTGAACCACCTCGTCATGGGAAAGGGGAAGGATGAAGTTCTCATTGAAGGCATACAGCAGGGCAAAGGTCAGTTTCTCCATATGATATGAGCGGTGCACGGGATCCTGGGACATGAAGCTCAACATGTCATGCATCCATCCCATATTCCATTTGAAGAGAAA
>CAZEGG010000147.1:0-8349 GCA_964511755.1 uncultured Desulfobacteraceae bacterium
CAAGCCAAAATTTTCAAAAACAACACATTATTTCCCATTTTCCATAATTATTTTCAGCCGGGTTGGATAGAACGCTCGGAATCCTCGTGCCTTATCCCTTGAAAAATGGTATAGTGGTCGCTTCGTTCCAAAGGAGGGGATGACACAGGAGAACCGCAACCCTCGACGAAGTTGAGTGATCCTGCTGAACCGGGTCAGAACCTCGAACTCTTGAGCGTTGTCTGCACCAGGGACCAAACCATGAATCAGGTCTTCAGCAAAATCGTGCACCAGCTTTACGTCCTTGCTTACCAGCCCTGGGTACGCGATATCGCACTCCTTGTAGCGATCTCGGCCATTTCCTATTTGCCGGCGCTGCTCACCGCCCGTGCTCTCCGGAGATATCGCGAATCCCCGCGCGTTACGGAATCACGAAGTCTGAAAATGGGCCTGGAGCTTCTGATCGTCTCTTTCTGGCCCCTGTGGGCTATTCTGCTCTACTCGATCTTCGGGCTTTGGATCCGCATATCCAAGACGGTCGGACACCCCCTTGAACTCATCCCTATCCTCTTTTTCTTCCTTCTTTACCGGCTGCTCATCTGCCTGACCAAAGAATTTCTTCCCTCGGGGCGACGGCGCCGCAGGATTCGAAGGGTGATTATCCCAATTGTTTTTGTGCTGATCATCTTGCAGCAACTGGGATTGCTCGGCGACATTACCAGGTGGCTGGGACATCCCTTCTTCAAATTCGGCGCGGCCGATATCTCCGTTTTTTCCATCCTCCTCGCCGTGGCACTGGTGGCGGCCTTTGTGACGGGTGCGCGTCTTCTTTCGGGTCTTCTGGGATCCCGTGTCCTGCCCGGCATCGGCATTGATCCCACCACCAGCACGAGTCTTAGTACTCTGGTGCGTTATTGCCTCGTGGTCGTCGGATTCTTTGCGGGTCTCAGCTCTCTGGGATTTGATCTGTCCACATTGAAAATCGTCCTCGGCGCCCTGGGTGTCGGTGTCGGGTTCGGGCTGCAGAATGTGGTAAACAATTTTGCGAGCGGCCTCATCATTCTTATTGAGCGAAAAGTGAAGCAGGGAGATATCGTCAGGGTCGGGGAAACGGATGCGCGGGTCATCACCATCGGACTTCGCAGCAGCGTCGTACACACCAGAGCAGGCCATGACATCATCATTCCCAACAGCGATCTGGTGGGGTCCCAGGTGACCAATTTCAGCTACCGGGACCGGTTCGTTCGAGTGGACATTCCCGTGGGAGTAAGCTACGCTGCCGACCCCAACCAGGTGCGGGATATCCTTCTCGATGCAGCAAAGGAAGAAAGCAGGGTCCTGGAACACCCTGCTCCGGATGTCCTTTTCAGGCAATATGGAGACAGTTCCATCGACTTCGAGCTTCGCGTCTGGATCGATGAACCATGGTCTTTTCCTACCGTCAAGAGTGCCCTCTATTTCTCCATCTGGTACAGGCTGAAAGAGGCGAATATCGAGATTCCGTTCCCCCAGAGGGACCTTCATGTACGGAGCGGTGAGCTCAAGGTGAATATGACCCCGGAAGAAAGTCCCGAAAGACCGGGACGAAGGGAGTAAGTTTCCCGCAGAGCGGGACACATCACCGAACGTCTTTCTGAAAGGATCAGGGAGGAAGGCTCTTCTTCCGTTGCGAGGACCAGTCCTTCCCATGAGAAATAATCAGGACTATTCCGCAGGATTGATGCGTCTCAAGCCGGAGGGGTAGCGTTCCCGGGCCAGCCGGGCATATTTCTCTTTATACGGGATCCATTCCTGTTTGTTGGTCTCTTTCACCTCGCCGATGACTTTCGCCGGAATCCCGACCGCGATTCTGCCGTCCGGAATTTCACCGCGCACCACGGCGCCCTCGCCGATGATGGCCCAATTTCCCACCACGGCAAAATCCGTCAGGATGGCACCCAGTCCGATAACGGCGTTGTCCTCGACAGTGGCATTATGCACGATGCAGCCATGGCCCAGCTGCACGTTGGAACCGATCCGGGTCTCACCTCCGTCGCGCGCATGGATCACGACGTTTTCCTGGACCGAAGTGCGATCTCCTATGCGGATGCTTCCGTAGTCAGCCCTGAGGCGCGCCCCCAGACCGATGAAACAATCCTCTCCAATGACCACGTCGCCCACCACATCGGCCGACTCCGGGACGAAGGTCCCGGTTCCGATCCTGGGGCGCTTTCCTTCAAATTCGTAGAGGGCCACAGAGTTCCTCCTCTCTTGTTGAAAATAGCGACAAAGCGCTCTTCCCCTGCCGCTCGCTGTCTTAGTTCATTGGCTCCTAAATACACCAACGTATTTTTCGGAAAGGCAGGGGAACGGGATGTTCCCGGAGCGGCGCATATCGGCCCTGGAGTCCCGCCACGGGCGGGAAAGGGCCGACATCCGCAGTGAGCGGAGCCATGGACGGCGAAGCGAACGCAGTAGAGGGAATGTCCCGTTCCCCTGCCTGTTGTATCGGGCCAAAGAGAGAGGTATACCGACCTCACGGTGATTTTTCCTTGAACGTAAACTTGAGACGCGAAGGTTCGACATTCACAATGCGAACCTGGTCGTCCGGCAACCTTACATCTTCCCGGGTCACGTCATAGATCCTCGTACCCGGATGGGCCATGGAGAGATCCAGTTCGGCGTGTACATTGCTGTCCGTCAGGATGCTGGCATCTTTTCGGAGTCCCTGAAGCGTGACCCGAACTTTGGGCCCGACCGGATCGACGATCTCCAGCCTCCCCGACAGGTTTCTTACTTCCAGAGGCACGTTCAGAGTAACCCGAAAGTTCTGCTCGCCCGCGAGCAGCAGCCAAACCACACTCACCAAGGCCAGGGTGCCCAGCTTCGCAGGCCACCGGTTTACGACAAGGGAACGGACCCTTGTCATCCGCGACACCTGCGGCCGCCCCGGAGGGGAGAGGGCTTCATGCATGAATTGGGAAAGCCTTGCAGCATTTTCCACGTGAAACATCTTCCCTCCGCGTGCCAGGGAGACCGCTCCCCGTTCCTCGGACACCACAATTACCCAGGCATCGCATCGCTGTGAAAGACCCAGAGCAGCCCGATGCCTCGTCCCCCATTCCTGGGGAAGCCCTTCATCGGGGCTGAGAGGAAGATAACAGGAAGTGGAAACCAGGCTGTTTTCCCGGATCAGGACAGCACCGTCGTGCAGCGCGGATTCCTTCTGAAAGATGCTCCTCAGAATCTCGGGAGTCGGCTTGCTCCGAAGAGGGATGCAGGCGGTCATCCACTCATCCGTCCGGTCTGAACGCTCAAGAATCACAAGGGCGCCGATGCGTTCTTTAGCCATTTCAAAAATGATCTGCACAAAGCCGGGGATCCAATCTTCCGCACCAGCTGTCGTATGAAAGCCGATAAAACGCAGAGGATTTACCCGCTCGAGAACCTGCCTGATCTCGGATTGAAATAGGATTATCAAGAGGATAACCAGGACCTGCCAGAGGAACTGGAAGGCCCAGGTGGTGAGAAAAAGTCCCCAGGTCCGCGCGACGGTGTAGATGATCGCCAGACCGATAAGGCCCACCAGGGCCTTGAAGGCGTTTGTTCCCCGAAACCAGATGTAGAGGTAATACACCACCACCGAAAGGAAGAGGATGTCCACCACGTCCGCAATTCTTAAATGCTCAATAATTGCCAGATACTGCATGTCCCTTACTTTCACTCCGGCAGGCCGGGAAGAAAACGCCCTTGCCGCATTAACATCAATCCGGACTGGGCCCCAGGACGACCTGGGCAAGCTCTTTCGGACGTATCCACTTGGCGAAGGCAGCCTTTACCTGGGCGGCCGACGTCTCCAGATACTGTTTTGCAGCATGCCTGGGTTCGTCGAGAGGCAGATCTTCCAGGGAAAGATCCAACAGTTTTTGTGCGATATTGTCCACACTTGATTCGGACAGGGGGATCTTTCTGATCAGAAGGGTTTTGGCCTGTTGCAGTTCGGTCTCAGTGACCGGCGTTTCCCGCATCTCCCGGAGATCCTTCTCAACGATGGAGCGCGCTTTCGACACGTTCTGAGGGTCACAGGCATAGAAAATCTCCAAAACCGAGCGTGTCTTGTGCACACCCAGCGCCGAGCCCACCACATAGACCAGGCCCGTCTTCTCCCTCAGGTCGCGGTAAAGCCGCGTGGCGTAGAATGCGCCTGAGAGCACATGATTCCCCACCTGCAGCCGGTAATAGTCGGGATCGGACCGCGTCAAGCCGAGGGTTTGAGCAAGAATTACGGCGTCCTGTACCCGGCTCGCATCAGGCACCAGCGTCACCGAGGGACCGCTGAGGGGCACCCGTGGCAGGTCTGTCTGGGGTTTGGGCCCTCGGGCTTTCCATTTGCCCAAATATTTTTCGATGACGGCTTTGGCCCTTTCCGGTGTGATCTTTCCGATGACGACGATCGTCGTAAGGTCGGGACGGAACGTCTTCGTGTAATAGTCCCGCACATCCTGAAGCGTGAGCTTTCCCACGGTCTCCGGAGTAGCCTGCCTCAAGGTGGGATCTTTTTTTGGGTAAAGGGCCTTCCGCATTGCCCGCTTTGAGAGGTAGGAAGGACTTTTGAGAAGACCTGCCAGGCTGCCTGCGGTCTCTTCCCTCACGACCTTGAATGCGGCTTCGGGTAATGCAGGATGGAGCAAGCCGTCTGCAAGAAGCTCCATGCCGCGATCGAAGTGCTCTTCCAGGACTTGAAGCGAAAAGCTGGATCCCACGGATGCATTGGCGGCAATGTCGTCGAGCGCCTTCTGGAAGGCCAACCGGTCAAGGGTGGTCGTTCCGTAAGAAAAGAGGTCCTCGAGCACCTGGTCAACGCCTTCCCGGCCCTTGGGCGCCTCCAGGTGGGGATTGTTCTTCACCTCGCCGTAGACGCTGACAGTCGAACTGATATCCTCCGGCTGCACGATCAGGCGCAGTCCATTCGGCAGGTGGTAGGTCACGGGATGTACCCGGGAAGCGGGAAGAGTGGGAGGCTCAAGGGCCTTCCTGGCCCATTGGGGAAGGGACACGGACTTGGTCTGTTTCGGCGCAAAGGACTCCCTCCCCCTTCGGAAACTCTTGGCCTGAACCGGTTCTCCCGAGGGCCGGGGGCTCAGGAGGCCGACGACGGCGGTATCGTTGACAAGGTATTTCCGGGCGACACGGTTTACGTCGTCAACGGTCACTTTCTTGATGGCCTCGATGTCATCCTCCGGAGAGTTTCGCCCCTCGACGGCCAGCGCCTGGGACCAGAGAGATGCCAGGCCGGAGACCGAATTCTTCTGAAATTCGGCATCCGCAACCTCCAGACGTTTCGCTGCCTCCACAAGGTTTTTGGGAACGCCCTTTTTCACATAGTTGGAAACAATACCTTTTATGACAGATACGAGGCCCGATCCATCGCTCCCAGCCGGAAATCCTGCCATGGCGAAGCCCATTCCCGCTCTGGGAAGCTGCTCGATGCTGAATTCCGTAAACAGAGCCTTCCCCTCCGGAACCAGGCTGTAGAGGTCGGCCCTCTGGCTGCTCAGCACGTCGGACAGGATCTGGCCGGCAGCACAATCCGGACTATCGTACCCGGGCAGGCGATAGGCCACCACTGCCAGTCCGTAGGGAAGATCTGTCTCGAGTTTGATGGCAGCGGGTTTTAAGGGCTGGAGACGTATCTCAGGCCGCGAGGGCAAAGACCGCGAGGGAATATTTTCGAAGAGTCTCTTTACTGTCTCGAGTGTTTTCTTCGCGTCCACGTCTCCCACGATGACCAGGACGGCGTTATTCGGAGCGTACCAGGTGTTATGGAACTCTTTGAGCATGGCGCCCGTGGTCTTCTGGAAGGATGGACGCGTACCGAGCGCGTCGTGAGCGTACGGGGTGCCTTCGTACATGTTCTTGAGCAGACGCTTGTAGAAAATGTACATGGGGTTCGAAAAATCCTGGGCCACTTCCTGTTCGATAGCCCCGCGCTCCTGGGCCCACAGATCCTGGGCATCCAGGACACCCTGCATCCTGACGGATGAGATGTGCAGGGCAGTTTCCAGATCCTCCGACGGCACGGTAAAGAAGTACTGAGTCACCGTCTGCTGGGTATCGGCATCGAATTCTCCGCCCATTGCTGCTATGAGGTTTGCAAGTTGGTCGGCAGAAAGCCCGGGGCTCCCGCGGAACATCATGTGCTCCTGTGCGTGCGCCATGCCGGGAAAACCGGGCGGGGCCTCGTTCGAGCCGACCAGATAATTTACTTCCGTCCTCACGACCGGCGCGAGTCTGTTCTGTATGATGACCACCCGGAGACCGTTCTTCAGCGTGGCACGGACCATATCCGCCTGCGCAGTCTTTCCGATGACCGGCATGAAAAGGATCAGAGCCCAGATACAAACCCAGCCGAGCCCTCTCGATCTGATTCCCATGGCATCCCTCCTCAATTGGATTAAAGCCTTTACGCGTACTGATAGCAAAATTATACTAAACGATGTATGAAGAGATATTGCAATACAGCGAAGACCGTATTTCGTCAAGACCGTTCCCGTACGTCAGCAAGAGGCTTGAGGTTACCCATTGACAGAAACAAACTTCTTGATTCTTTTGATATAAGCCACAACGGAAATTTCGGGGAGAAAAGCCATGAAAGTGCTGTTTATCATTTCCACGGATGATGCCGAAACGGCGTACAATGCCATGAGGCTGGCAAATGTGGCCGGAAAAAAGGGCGATGAGGTGAGCATTTTCATGCTCGGGAAAGGCGTTCTCTATGAAAAGAGCAGCAGCGATCAATTCAACGTCATTGACCAGGTCAATCAATTTGAGGGAGATTTTTACGTCTGAGGAGTTTGCATGAAATCCCACGGTCTGGAGGGATCAAGCTCTTGCCCCATCGCCTGGATGGATGATCTCTACGAATTGTCCATGGAAGCGGATAAGATTTTCACATTCTAAAACGTGACGCCTTGATAGTGGATCATGGGCCTCCGAATATTCTTGACAGGCGGTTAAAGGACTCTTAATGTGACCCCTCGGTCAGTATATGACTTCCCGGTCACTAACGGAGTCAGAGACGCATGCCAAGACGAAAAGCAAAACGACAAAGCCTCCTGGACAGCATGACCCGTCAGGCTATTCAGGAGGCTGTCGTGAACCTGGTATCCCTGAGAGATACCAGGAGAATCACGATGGATGAAGTGGCTGCCGAGGCAGGGGTATCCAAGGGATGCCTTTACCTCCACTTTCGCAGCAAGAAGGAACTCCTGGAATCGGTGAAAGAGATCTCTTTCAGGCCACTGGGGGACCAGCTCCAGGCCATCCTGAGCGGTTCCCTTTCTCCGGAGAAAAAAATCAAGGACATCATGCACCGGCTTCTGGGCTATTTTGACGAGAACCGTGGGCTTCTCCGGTTTCTCCTCGAAGACAGGGAGTTGGCACAGTCGCAGATAAAGCGGCAGAAAAGCAGCCGCTACCGCAGTTTTCTGGAAAGAATCTCCAGGGTGGTGGAAGACGGCGTCGCCGAAGGCCGTTTCCGGCAGCTGGACTCCGGAAAAGTAGCCTCCATGTTGGTCGAATCGACAATCGCCATGAGCGCACGCCGCCTCCTGGATGAACGGCCGGCCCCCGTGGAAGAGGATGCCCGGCTGCTCATGGAGGTATTTCTCCAAGGTATCACCCTGGGATCAGCGCCGCAATGAGGGACCCGATGGAGAGTCGACAAAGAACTCTGACAGTGAGAACTATGCATTATTTGGCCATTGCGGTGATCACAGGAATACTGGCGGCGGGATGTGCCCGGCCTCTTCCGGTGATCTACGGGGCACGGGCAACATCTCCTTCTGCTGCGGAGCAATGGACTCCTCCGCCCGAGGTGGTGTCGATTCCCGCTCCCCTGCCGGCCGAACCCACTATCCCAAAAGGAATCCTGAAGCCCGGGACACCATTGACGCTTCTGGACATCGTGGATGTTGCCCTCCGAAACAACCCGGAAACGGCCGCCACCTGGGAACAGGCTCGGTCAGCAGCAGCGGCCTACGGCAGCAAAGAGGGCGGGTACTACCCGCAGGTTGGGGCGAGCGCCGGTTTGACCCGTCTCCACAGCCAGGTTCAGGGGGGCACTGCTTCCTACACTCAGCGGGACTATTCGATGGGCGTCCAGCTCAACTGGCTCCTTTTCGATTTCGGGGCGCGTGACGCGGCTGTGGCGCAAGCCCGGGAAGTCCTCATTGCCGCGGACTGGGCCCACAACGCCATGATCCAGAGCGTGATCCTCCAGGTGGAAAAGGCCTATTACACGTATGTGACCGCCAAGGCTCTGCTCGAGGCGGAACAGGCCACGTATAAGGAAGCGGAAACGAATCTGGATGCCGCCAAGGGCCGCCACCA
>CAZEGG010000148.1:0-8347 GCA_964511755.1 uncultured Desulfobacteraceae bacterium
CCTTTCTGAACTCAGGAGAATGCCAGTATGCCATTAGCCCGCCGGATAGGGAATCTATATCTTCAAAAATCAGAGTCGGTGATTCGACTGCCGGAATGGCTTCTGTCCCGGAAGGTAGTCCAAAGATCCCACGAGACCGGGTCCCGGTTTGCTGTCATTGAGATTGCGGGACGCGACAGTGTCGCAGCGGCTATACAGGCCGTGGAAGAGGGCCTTTTTACGGATTTGCTTCCCACCTATGCATTTACCGGGACAGAGCATGGGTCGCTGCAAAGCGTGGAAGAGGCGGTTCGCCGCCTCGCGAACCGGCTCCCGGGTATTACCGTGCACAACCTTGTGTTATTGGGATCCGCCGGATTTTGGCAAGCATTAAACGGCCGGTTCATATCGGAATTGATTTCCCGGTTCGGGTTTTATTCGCCGTGTGTAGGATGCCATCTCTATCTCCACGGTGTCCGGATCCCTCTCGCAGTGAGCCTGGGAGGAGTGCCTGTGATATCGGGCGAAAGAGAGAGCCATGACGGGAGCCTGAAAGTAAACCAGATTGCAGAGGCGCTGGAAAGGTATCAAACTCTTTTCAGGGCATTCGGCATTTCATTACTCCTTCCCCTGCGGAATATGACATCAGGTAAAGATGTTGAGCATATTTTGGAGTTGAAATGGGAGGAGGGGAAAGAACAGCTGGGGTGCGTCTTGTCCGGCAACTATCATATGTTGAATGACGGCATCGGCGTGACGCCTGAGCAGGTCGCTGCATATTTGGATGAATTTGCCGTTCCTTGCGCTCAGAGAATAATCTCCGTTTATCTTGAGGGCAAGATTCCTGATTTCCTTGAGATTGCGCGCGAGGAGCTTCGGAAGTAAGGGGAAAAATGAAGCCGAAAATAGTCATGCGCAACATCTTCCTGTCAGCAGAGGAAGTGCAGAGTTTTGCCCGGAAAAACGGTTTTGACGGGATTGACTGGTCCTTTGATTTGGATGTTCTCCCGATATCTCCGCACGAAGAGACCTCCTGGATAAAGGAATTGAGGAGTCTCGGATCCATGGAAGTCCGGTATCATTGTCCTTTTTATCGGATCGATCTGGGACATGATGACCCGGATGAGGTGAAACGGGCGGAGGACATTTTTCAACGGATAATCCGCCTGGTATCGAAGGCGGGAGGCAGATATCTGACTATTCATATCGGGCTTGGGCATGATTCGACGGAACCGTTGTCCTGGGAGAGAACCACCGCCAACTTGAGGCGGCTGGTACACTATGCTTCGGAGCGCCAGGTAACCGTCTGCCTGGAAAATCTCGCCTGGGGATGGACCAGCAGGCCGAATCTCTTCGAGAAACTCATACGCAGGAGTGGGGCGGGAGTTACGCTTGATATCGGACATGCCTGGTCGTCCGAGTCGGTTCGAAGTCAATACTATGGTGTGGAAGATTTTGCGGCGCCCCATGCGAACCGTGTTTTCAACGCCCATGTATACCATGAGGAGATTCCCGGGAAGGGGCATATCTCTCCGTCCCGATGGGATCATATTCAGGATCGTCTGCGGCTGCTGCTTTCCATCGGATGCCTGTGGTGGGTCATTGAGATTAAGGAGGCCGAAGAATTACTGGCAACGAAAAGGCTGATCGACGATAATCTCGGTCCGCTGTTGATTCCTCATCTGGATGGCGCTCGGGAGAATATTGGTTAGAACGCGATGAAAACAATCCTCCTTCTTCTTGACGGCATCGGGGATCGGTCCTACAAGACCCTGGGATTCCTGACACCGCTTCAAGCCGCTGCTACGCCGAATCTGGATAAGCTCGCTGCGCTGGGGAGCAATGGTCTTTTTCACGCATCTCTTTCCGGACAGTGCCTCCCGAGCGAAACCGCTCACTACCTGCTTTTGGGTTACCGCCTGTCCGAATTCCCCGGAAGGGGCCTCCTTGAGGCAGTGGGGGAGGGCGTACCCTTCGAAAATGATGATGTCCTGGTCCTGGCGCATCTCGCGGGCATTGAACGGATGGAGGGAAAGCCCGTTCTGATTCATGGCCGTGACCATATCGAAGGAAGTCCCGGTGAAATCGGGGAGTTGATTGGCGCCATCACCCCGTTTGAAACGGACGGCATTCTTTTTCAGCTGCATCAGACACGGAGGAACGATGCCGTTCTCGTTATGCGGGGGCAGGTCTCGCCATTCGTCTCTGATTCCGATCCGATTCTTCCCGGTAGACCCATCGCCGCTGTGCGCCCCCTTTCTGGAAACCCGGAATGCGAAGCTGCTGCGGGGACAGCGGAAGCGTTGAACACCTACCTTGCATATTGCCACCGGCTGCTGAGCCGTCATGAAATGAACCAAAAAAAGATACAGGAAGGCAAGCCCGCGGGAAATTTTCTCGTCACGCAACGGTCCGGCAGGAGGATACAGACGGAATCGTTCCATGAGCGGTGGGGCCTTCGAGGGATGATTGTTGCTTCCGTTTCTGTTTACGCCGGCATTGCGCATGAGCTGGGACTTGACTTCGTTCACGTAAAGGACACCGAAGATGCTGGAAAGGATCTGGGAGAGCGCGTTTGTTTGGCACTGGAGGATCTTGCCCATGACTTTGTCCACGTTCATACGAAAATACCCGACGAGGCATCGCACAAAGGAGATCCGGAAAAAAAGCGTGACGCCATTTCCCGCCTGGACCGTGGTCTGGCGGGCTTGGTGGAGGTCATGAAGAACGCGAAAGACATTCTTCTGGTCGTTATGGCTGATCATTCCACACCGAGCCGATCCCTCCTGATTCACTCGGGTGAGCCTGTCCCTCTCTGCTTTGTGGGAGAATGTGTTCGGCGCGATGCAGTGCACCGATATAACGAAGTAAGCTGCTCACAAGGCTGTCTTGGCTTCCTAAAGGGCGAGGAATTGATGCATATGATACTGAATTACTCGGATCGTTCCTCTCTCTTCGGACACTGTTTGGGCTCCGTGCAGCGACCATATATGCCGCTCGATTACAATCCTTTTCAACACGAAACTCCTTCGTTTGTGGATTTCAAGAAAGAGAAGTGAATAGGGAATTCCTCTCTGACCGGCTTTGCTGTTTTCAAGGCGGGAGACCGCCGTGAATTTTCTGCCGTTTGTCCTGAGCCCTGACGTCATTCCGGCGCCTGCGTGCTCGCTTCGTGCGCAGGGAGCGCCAATCGCGGTGGGAGCGTTACGCTGTTGAAGTCTTCCGTGTTCGTCCGGCGATGCGCAGGAGTCGCTGTTTGCTCTTGAAAAGATGTGAGCCCAGGCTCACATGATAGGTATGCGGGTTTTGAAAACGCTTGTATGCGGCGTCCAGCTGTGAGAGGTTTTTCAGGGTATTTTCCCGGATCAGGTGCACGGGGGGACTGTTGTAGACGAGCTTCCCCTGCTCGAAAACCGGGATCAGCAGTTCCTTCATCCGGAAGGTCTTCGGGTAGCTCTTGGACACATGTGAGAACATGGGATGATAGGCCCGGAAGCGGGTGCCGGAAGGGATCTGCTCGTCCGCGAAAAACAGGACATCACCCCGCATTCTTCCCCGCTGATCGAACATGCGGCACACTCTCTTGAGCCCGGGATTGGTGATTTTTTCAGGGTTGTCCGAACGTTTGATCTTCGGCACCATTCTCTCCCCGTTTTCGTCCAGGGCGGTCAATTTGTACACACCGCCGAGGGCGGGCGATGAAAACGACGTCACCAGCCGTGTGCCTATGCCCCAGATATTCACCTTGGCTCCCTGCCGTTTGAGGCTCTCCAGAAGCCATTCATCCAGGTCACTCGAGGCGACGATGACGGCATCCGGGAACCCTCCCTCATCAAGCATCATGCGCGCCTCTTTGCTCAGATAGGCGAGATCACCGCTGTCCAGCCGAATCCCCAGCAGCTCATACCCTTTTTCTCTCAGTTCACGACCAACACGGATGGCGTTGGGCACGCCGCTCCTCAGGGTATCATAGGTATCTACGAGAAGGAGACAGGCGTGTGGGTAGGTCTCGGCAAATGCCCGGAATGCTTCCAGTTCGCTGGGGAAACTCTCAACCCACGAATGGGCATGGGTGCCCCGCACCGGGATCCCGTAGAGTTTTCCCGCAAGCACGTTCGAGCTGGCTTCCACGCCTCCTATATAGGCGGCGCGAGAGGCCATGAGGGCTCCGTCAGGCCCGTGGGCCCTGCGAAGACCGAAATCAATTACCGCGTCGCCACGAGCAGCCCAGCGCACCCTGGCACCTTTGGTGGCGATGAGGGTTTGAAAGTTCATGATGTTTAGAATTGTGCTCTCAATGAGCTGGGCCTCGGGCAGGGGCGCTGTCACCCTGATGAGGGGTTCATGTGGAAAGACCACCGTTCCCTCGGGCACGGCCCAGAGATCGCCTGTAAATGTGAAATTTTCGAGGTAGTCGAGCACCTCTTTTGAGAACATGTTCAGGCTGTCCAGATAGGCAAGATCATCCCTGCTGAATTTCAAGGTCCGGAGGTAATCGATGACATCTGCAAGACCTGCCACAACGCAGTAACCGCCGTCATCCGGAATCTTGCGGAAAAAGTAGTCGAAATTGGCCCATTGGTTCTTTTTCCCTTCCTTGACGTATCCCCCTACCATGGTCAGTTGATAGAGATCGGTTTGCAATGCCCATTGAGACCACATACGGCGACACTCCTTTCGAATCTAGTCAGAGAGACTAACCCTGGTGTCCAAGGCCACGGCTCCTCGTCCGGCTGCCAAGACCTTGACGGGATTCACGTCAATCTCCCGAATGGCTGGAAAGGCCACGAGCAGTTCTGACAGACGGACCAGCAGTTCCTCAAGGGCATCCAGGTCACGAGGCTCTTCTCCTCTGATGCCGCCAAGGAGTCTGCTTCCCTTAATCCCGTTGATCATGGCTCTGGCATCATGATGGTCGATAGGCGCCACCCGCCAGACAACATCCGCAAGGGCCTCCACAAGGATGCCGCCCAGCCCGAACATCAGCACTGGGCCGAAGACCGCATCCTGCCTTCCGCCGAGGATAATTTCACGGCCTTCCCGAACCATGGGTTGAACCAGGATCTCCACGTCCCGGCCCTGTATTCCGGATTTCATCGCCTCAAATCCTGCCACAATCTGTTCTTCACCGTCGAGATTCAGGAGGATTCCCCCTCGATCTGTCTTGTGGGAGATATGCGGCCGGCTGATCTTGAGGGCGACCGGTTGACCCAATGCGTGCCATGCGGCAACAGCGTGTCCCGGCGAAGTCGCCAGACGGTATTCCGGGACGGGAAACCCGCAGGCCTTTACCAGTTCCAGCGACTCGGCAAGGAAAAGATACGGCCTTTTTCCCGCCCGTTTCAGTATAGCGCCGACTCGATCCTCCGGTATGCTCATGGCTACCTGTCCGGGTGGGGTCCTCCGAACCCCTGATGTCCAGCGATGGGAAAGGTGAAAGGCCCGCATGGCGTTTTCAGGTGCTGTAAAAATCGGGATTTTTGACTGGCGCCGCAGGTAATCGATTTCAACTGCCTCAGTGAAAATCACAACGGCAACGGGTTTTTGATACCGTTCAACGAGCTGGTTCACTTTCTGGATCAGGAGGCGGGAGTCAGTCTGTTCAAACCCCCTTCGGTAGCCGTGCCCGAGGAGTACGCCGTCCACATCATCCCGTTTCAGCATCTCCTCCACGATACTTTCATAGAAGCTGAGATCAAAGAGATCACCCAGGTCCAGCGGATTCTGAAGCCGTATGACCTTGGCCCGGAAATGACTTTCAATACGTTCCAGGAAATCCTTCGGGAAGGGCGGGAGTTCAAACCCATAATGTGCACAGGCATCGGCTGCAATAACCGCATGTCCCCCGGACCGGGATACTACGGCAAGCCTGTTTCCCTTGAGAGGAGGCAAGGTAAGGATCTTCACATAATCTATGGCATCATCCATAGTGTTCACGCGGACGCAATTTGCCTGTTCAAGGGCGTGATCCACAAGTTGATCGTCTGTAAAAAGCGCTGCCGTGTGAGAATGCGCGATGCTCGCGCTTGCCTTGAACCGGTTGGTTTTGTGCACGAGGATGGGCTTCTCGGAACGTGAGGCGATTTCCACGAATCTCCTCCCGTCCTTAAAACCTTCCAGGTGTATGAGGACGATTTTTGTTCCTTGGTCCTCAATGAGATAGCTGAGGAGGTCATTTTCGTCCACATTGAGCTTGTTCCCCATGGAGACGAATTTGTTGAGCCCGATGTCTTCTTCGATCAGGAAGCCCAGATAGCTCAGGCCTACTCCTCCACTTTGCGCAAGGATGGACACAGGCCCGAGACTGATGGCCCTGTTCAGCGGCATGAACGGGAGGGCCAGGCCGTTTTCCAGGTTTGTGACTCCTATGCCGTTGGGACCAATGAAGCGGATATGATACTTCCTCGCCGTCTCCAGGCAGGCGTTCTCCAGAGGGAGGCCCTCTTCGCCCATCTCAGAGAATCCACCGGATTCGATCACCACGTTCCTGATGCCCTTCTTGCCGCATTCCTCCAGAAGGCCGGGGATGGATTTTGCCGGTGTCAAAAGGACCGCGAGATCAATGGAATGATCGATGTCCCGCAGAGAACGGTAAATCCTCTGCCCGAAAACGACGCCCCCCCTTACTCCGATGGAGAGAATCTCTCCCTTATACCCAAAGGCAAGGAGGTTGCCGACGATATTCTTGCCGAGGTTTGTTGGTTCGGAGGATACCCCGATGATTGCCACGTTTTGCGGGTAGAAGCATTTTTCAAGATCGTTTTCGACGCGGTGCGTCATCCTTTTCTTCTCCTCATTTTTCTGGCGGATTCTTTCCAGCCCTTCTGCTTCTTTCCCTTGTCACGGCGATAAGTGGCGGGATCCCGGGCAAGGTCGAGCGAGAAGGTGCCTGCTGAAAAGGCAGCACCGAGGCGGACGGCATCAGTGGAAGGGTGTTCTTTTTCCGGGAGAGGCTTCGGGGTCTTTTCCGGCAGCGGAGGTCCTGCGATGTATCTCGCAGGAATCTCCTCGCACAGATAGAGGGAATCGAAGGAGTAGAAGCTTAGCCCCTCCTTTCTCGCTTTCTCGGCCTCAACCCTGAGCAGGACCGGTTCGGGATCCTGCCGGCGTCCAATTCGCAGGGCCATGTCTTCACCGGGTGAAAGCACCAGGAGTTTTCCGGATGCGGGGATCATGCCTTTTTCCAGGACAACAGGGTGGGCCCGTCTCCTTATGGGAGCGAAAAGGATCTTGGGAATGCTCTCGATCAAGAAACCCTCGAGATCCATTTTCCACTTCCTTTGCCTTGTTTTGATGCGGCCGTTCGCAACCTCAAAGAGATACCGTTCTTTCCCGAGCAGCACCTCATTAATGTGTGATTGGCGGACATAGTGCCATCCGGGCTCCTCGTGGAGGGCCTTGAGAAGCTCTTTGAACGCGACGAAGCCTTCACGCGAGGGCACAATCCCGAATTCCGCAGGATTATGCCCCAGCATATAGATCAGCATGCTGTTGAGTTCCTCAACCTGAATCTGATGCCTGCGTTTCGTCACAGGAAGGCTCCGAGAAAATTGTCCGATCAGAGAGCTGACCCAATGTCGTCGGCGATTCGTTGTGCAGCTTCCGCAGGATCCGGCGCGTCCCGGATAGGGCGTCCTACAACGATGTAATCAGCGCCGTCCTTGACCGCCTTCTGCGGCGTAACGATACGGGCCTGATCGTCCTGTGCAACCGCTCCCCACAACGGACGGATGCCCGGGCTCACAATGATGAGCTCTTCACCAAATTCTTTTTTGATTGCTGCCACTTCGTGCCCGGAACACACGACCCCATGACAACCTGCATTTCTGGCCGTTCTTGCGCGCAAGAGAACAAGATCGACCATCCTGTTCTCAAATCGCGGGTCGTATCCGAGAAGCCGCAGACTCTCACTGCTCAAGCTGGTCAGGACGGTAATCGCCAGTATTTTTGTGCCCGCAGGGTTGTCACGTGCGACTGCCTTGAGAACCCCTTCGCCTTCATCACAATGAATCGTAACAAACACCGGATGGTATTTGGCGGCCGCAAGAAAGGCCCGCGAGACCGTCGCGGGGATATCGTGCAGTTTGAGGTCAAGAAAGATGCCGGGAGCTCCCGCATCGGAGATGGCACTAAGGATTTCCGGTCCCTCGCTGATGAAGAGTTCAAGCCCCACTTTAAAGAGACCCACATGATCCTTCAACCTGTATACGTATTGCATTGCTTCATCGCGGGAGGGCACATCCAGGGGGAAAATAATGTATTCTTTCGGGCCTTTCATAGCGTTCCTTCCTTCCTGCCTCACTTGCCGAATTTATCAATACTGGATACTCCAAAAAAAACGGGTAGACATCAAGGAAAAAAGAATATA
>CAZEGG010000149.1:0-8343 GCA_964511755.1 uncultured Desulfobacteraceae bacterium
TCGTGACTTATCAGTGGGGGAACCCGCAGCTCGACGAAGTCGAGAATGCGGAGGAGGCAGCTATCCCACGCTGATAAGTCACTGAAAAGGCCAGCCCGGAAGACTCGGAACGGAATCCCGCCAAAGGCGGGACTCCCTGAGCAGAGCGTTCTTGTGGGCCTTGGATCAGGGGAACAACAAACGGGTTGACAAGCAGGGGACTTTGTCCTAGATTCTAACCACTCTACAGCGATGAAGTCCGCTGCATGAACCGCCCCCTCGGAATGGGCTGATGACTTCTATCTCAATATGAATACGGGGTAGGAGTCCGAACATTCCTACCCCGCCTGCAATGCCGGGCGGGATGTCATGCCGATACCCTGCAGGCCGTGGACCTGGCAGGGTTTTTTTGTGAGGAGGCAACCACAGTGCTTGACCATTATAACGAGCTCAAGGCACAACTCATCGCGGCTATTGAACGACTGGAGAAGATGTCGTCCGGCCGGGACAATACAAAAATCGCCGACAACCTCAGGGAAACCCGCGAAAAGCTGATTGAAAACCGGTTTCACCTTGTGGTGCTGGGCCAGTTCAAGAGAGGGAAATCCACCTTTATCAACAGTATTGTCGGTGAAAAAATTCTCCCCACCTCCGTGGTACCCCTGACGTCAATAGTGACCATGCTCAAATACGGCCGGACAGAGCACATGGAAGTTGTCTTCGAGGAAGGGAGCAGGGAAATCATCTCCCGGGATGAGTTGCCGGGTTATGTGACGGAGCGCGGCAATCCGAAGAATACCAAGAAGGTAAAGCAGGTTGAGATAGCTGTTCCTTCCCCATTCCTGAAGGACGGTGTCTTCATCATCGATACACCGGGGGTGGGGTCTACCTTTGAAAACAATACCGAGATGACCTACAATTATCTCCCCAAGGTTGATGCCGCCCTCTTCATGCTGGCCGTGGACCCGCCCGTAAGCCGGTCGGAAATCGAATTTCTGAAGGATGTGGAGCAGTATGTTGAAAAAATATTCTTCATCCAGAACAAGATCGATTACCTGAGTGACGAGGAACGGAAAGAATCCATGGCCTTCTCGAAGCAGGTGATTGAAGAGGCTTTGGGCAGGGACGGCATTGAGATTTACCCCCTTTCCGCCAAGCTGGCCCTGGAGGGGAAGAAATCAGAAGACGCGGCCATGCTGAAGCAGAGCAGGCTGCCGGAATTCGATGCGGTTCTTGGACGGTTCCTGCTCAAAGCCAAGGGAAAGACCGTGCTGCGTTCCGCCCTGAACTCCACCCGGAAACTGCTTGCAGACGAGGAACTCACCGTTCGGCTGGAAAGCCAGGCCATGGAAACACCCCTTGAACAGCTCGAAGAAAAGATCAACTTGTTTCAGGAAAAGATGGCTGACATCGAACGGGACAGGGAAGACATCAAGTATTATTTTGACGGAGAGATTCAGCGCATTGTCGATGTGCTCGACCGAGATCTGCAGCGGTTGAAGGAGCGGGAAATACCGAAACTGCTGGCAGACCTGGAGGAGAGGGGTGAAGAGAACAGGAACAAGGGCATCTCTGAATACATTGAGACCATGGAATCCACTCTTCACCATGGAATTGTCCGCACGTTCGACGACTGGGTTATCCAGGAGGAAGAACGGCTGAACGAATACTACGCCCGCGTATCCGAACGATTCTCGCAAAGCACCAATGAAATAATCGAGACCATCATAAATACGTCGGAGGCGCTCTTTGATCTCACGATTGACAGGATCAAATCAGCCGAGGCAATCGTCGGTGACAGCAGCCTCTACTACATGCTGGGTGATCCTCCGAAATTCTTCGACATTGAAGGGGCTTTCGATTTCTTTTCAAAGCGGATAGTCCCCCGCAAATTCTCACATAACATGGTCCTGAAGGATCTGAAGAAGAAACTCCCCGGCATGATTGACAAGAACTGCGGAAGAGTACGGTGGGATTTTGTGGATCGCATGAAGAGGAGCTTTATGAATTTCCGCTGGGAACTCAACCTGAAAATCGATGCTACCGCACAAGGGATCAGGCAGGCCATTGAGAAAGCCATCCAGTTGAAAAAGCAGAGCGTTCGGGAGATGGAAAACGCCAAGGCGTCCATCAAGATTGAACTCGACGAAGTCAGCAGCCTGAAAACAGGGCTCCGGCAGGTCGAAGCCGCCCTGCAGTCCCTCTAGCCGCGGACATTTCCCCGTGGAAAACGCCTTTCACAGAAAAGTCCTTGATTTCGTTTTAGAACGACACCATGAAACGGGAGGGTTCGGTGCGGCTCCGACCCTCCCGCCGAGTATTGAAGATACGTACCTTTCTCTCCGGATTCTCCAGTTTCTCAGGCCTCGTTTGGACAAAGAAGTGGATTCCCTCGTTCAGCATCCAAACCTGGCACACTATCTCCTCGATCCCGAAGAGAGGGAGGAGTGGCGTGCCAGGACATGGTACCATTATGTGTACTGCTGCCGCATAGCGGGAGCGGCATTGAACCGGGAGGCAATATCGAGGTTTCTGGTCCGTCGATCGGAAGCCCCCATGTCCCTGGTGGACCGCTTCTATTGCTCGAGGATGCTGAAAAAACTCCCTGACACTTCCCTGGTGATTCCCGCCGTCTCCCTCAAAGCGCAACCGCCGTTTCATTGGAGGACCGCGAAGGAACTCTGGATGGTTCTTCACATGGCGGCAGGAGATTATGAAAGGATCCAAATGGGCAGGACCGATATTCTCTCATGGGTCCGAACCTGTCAGAACCCGGACGGCGGTTTCGGATTTCTTCCCGGCACTACATCCTACATGGAAAATGTTCACACCTGTCTGCGGGTCCTGGCTTTGCTCAAAGAGGGCCCTCCGGATCCCTCAGGCGCCAAACGGTTTATTCTGAGCGCCTGGACGAGAAGCGGCGGATTCGCGAGGAAGAGCGGGGGGGCGCCTTTCCTTGATGCCACCTGGCACGCGGTGGGCAGCCTCTCAATCCTGGAGAAGGCCCGGTGAGGCTCCTCCTGCAGAGCGAAAACATCACGAAGCCCCCCAAGGAGGCTGAGGGAGGGAGGCATTTCTTCCGTTCCGAGTCTTCCGGGCTGGTCTTTTCAGTGACTTATCAGCGTGGGATAGCTACCCCCTCCGCATTCTCGACTTCGTCGAGCTGCGGGTTCCCCCACTGATAAATCACTGAAAAGACGGTGCCCTCTCGCCAGTCACTCCAGAAAAGGCTCCCTCCCTCAGTATGACGCTCCTCCAGACTGTGCAGGCTATAGTCAATACAAATGGAAAGAGCTGGAAGGTATCACGGTTTCGTAAGTCTGTCGGACAGCACCAGGAGGTCCTCTTCCACCATGTTGTCTGTTTCAATCTCATTGAAGGGAATGGCATACTCTCTGCCTGACCGCACCGCCGGCATCAGGCGGGACGTGCCTGCTTTGAGGTAGGATGCCACGTTGTAGGCCATGCGCTGGGCCAGAGTGATATCCTGGTTGTTCGGGGCCGCACCCCGGACATCCCGGGAAAAGGCCTCGCACACCACCTTTCGCTTGATCTCCATGCCGGTATCCAGAAGCTCCTTGTAAAGGTATTGAGCGGCGTTTTCTTCACTCCCTTTTGCCTGTCTTTCTTTCCGCATATACCCTTCCGCGACCACGATGACGCATTCACTCCTCCGGTTCAAGGCCTCTACGATTTTTTTGGGATCAAGCTGTGTATTGGGCAGGACGGCCAGGTGTGCCCGTGCGCCCACGCAGGAATGGAGTGCGTGAAAACCGCTGCTGGCGCCCATCATCTCAATGATGTAGGTCCTCTTGTGAGTCCTGGCATCCGCCATGTAGCAACGGATCTTTTCAGAACCGATCTCGATGCCGGTATGCTGGCCGATACACTCTGTCCCGGCGATGTCGCTGTCTATGGTGACCGGCACAAAAAACACCTGCACCGAGGTTGGCAGCAGTTCACAAAGGGCCTTAAGACCCTTGAATGTCCCGTCTCCGCCTATGGCAATCAGGGCCTTGACTTTTTTCCTTTTAATGGTCTCAGCCGCCTTTTTCTGTTTATCCTTTTTGATGAAATCCCTGTAGCGCTCGCTCCGAAGATGCGCGCCCCGGGACTCGGAAATCGACGCCGCGTGAAAGACACCCGGAATGTGGTCCAGGTGTCTGTACAACTCCGGATCGTACACGAGCCGGAGAAAATCATCTTCTCCGCCCGACACGAGGGATTTGAACCCTTCAGTTGTCCCGTAGACTTCCCTTCCCGTTTCTTCCAGATGGTAGGTAATAAAGGCTGTGACCGGATTGTATCCCGGGGCGCACCCGCCGTCCTGCAACAGCAGGACATCAATGGTTTCGAACATCCTTCGCCTTTCAAGCTCCGTCTTCTTTATATGCGCGGTGATGCGCTGCCCCACTTTGATCCTGGCCCGGAGTTCGTCGGGATCAACCGGTTTTGTCAGGTAATCGTCTGCGCCCTCCCTCATGCACTGTATTTTGTCCTCTTTCCCCTCGCGGGCGCTCACCATGATCAGGTAAATATCCGCAAGTATGGAATCGGGGTCCCGCTTGAGGTACCTGCAGAGTTCCAACCCGTCCGTATTCGGCATAACCAGGTCCGAAATAATGATGTCCGGTCCCCACTCCTCAATAATACCGATCGCCTCTGCGCCGTCGGCGGCTTCCTTGAGTTGCAGATCAGAGTTCGTCCTCAGAATCCGGGAGAAGAGTTTTCGTGTCGAATCGTCGTCATCCACAATAAGGACCCTGTATTTTTCTTTCATTCTCCTTCCTCCAACCCCTCGGGTTTTCACATCTGCGCCCATCGATACATGCATTTCGGACACCGGCAATTTTCCGGTGCTTTATAGGCTGATTTTATCCAGAGAGCAAGCATTCTCATCGAGTTCCAGCTATGATGAAGAGGAACTTGCAAAAACCTCGCCGCATTGCTGCCACAAAGAAGATATCCATCCGAACCGGGCAGCATCATGCGATCCCCGAGGCTTAGGATAAAACCGTTGGTTCATCCGGTTTTTGGCCACTTGCAGGCTGATACAAGGTTCAAGGGTACAGGATAGGGCCATTTTTTCCTCGATTCCGAGTCTCCCGGGCTGGTCTTTTCAGTGACGTATCAGCGTGGGATAGCTACCCCTTCCGCATTCTCGACTTCGTCGAGCTGCGGGTTCCCCCACTGATAAGTCACGAAAAGACGCCACCCTCCCGCCACTCAGCAAAAAGGACCTATCCCGCACGCAGTTCAATCGATCTTTGAACTTCAGCGTATGCAATAACCGGATGAACCACACCATTTCTTCCTTTCCGAGGCTTCGCCCATCTCTGAAAAGCGTGGACGCGGAAAGGAGTTTTTCACAGGATAAAAATATCGTGAAATTATGCACTTAACACAATACATGGCAAGATAAGGGAAAAAGTTGAAAAGCCTTTCCAAATACGAGGAATTTTAAATTGATAAGGCTTGACGCCATACCTTTTTTGTGTTACGCAGGAAACTATTTTCCGAGAGTAATGCTCGGGGCAAAATAAGATCCATTACCAGGACACCCGGGTAGCTTCCTCAGGGCCATGCCCTGAGTTTCATATCTTATTGAAGGAGGTTAGAAGAATGGCGTACAACGCGGTAGAAATGAAAGACTGGCAGATTTCCGAGGCTGCTGAAAAAAACATGCCCATGCCTGATGAATGGCGAGAAAAACTCGGCCTTGAAAAGGACGAGATCCTGCCCATGGGCAGACTGGCAAAGCTCGATTTCCTGAAAATCATCAACAGGCTCAAAGACAAACCGGACGGAAAATACATTGAGGTAACAGCTATCACCCCCACGCCCCTCGGAGAGGGGAAAAGCACCACTTCCTGCGGTCTGATGGAAGGAATGGGGAAAATCGGTCTGAATGTGGGCGGATGCCTGCGCCAGCCCTCCGGCGGTCCCACCATGAACATCAAGGGAACCGCGGCCGGAGGCGGCAATTCCATTCTCATCCCCATGACGGAATTCTCTCTGGGATTGACCGGGGATATCAATGACATCATGAACGCCCACAACCTCGCCATGGTGGCCCTCACCGCCAGGATGCAGCATGAACGCAATTACAATGACGAGCAACTCAAGAGACTGACGGGAATGCCGCGCCTCGACATCGATCCCACCCGCGTTGAAATGGGATGGATTATGGACCTCTGCGCCCAATCGTTGCGGAGTATCGTAATAGGATTGGGGGGACGATACGACGGCTTCACCATGCAGTCCAAGTTCGGGATCGCGGTTTCATCCGAACTCATGGCCATTCTCTCGGTAGTAAGGGACCTTGCGGACCTGAGAAAGCGCCTGGACGAAATCACGGTAGCCTTTGACAAGAGCGGGAAGGCCGTGACGACAGGTGACCTGGAAGCAGGCGGCGCCATGACGGCCTGGATGAGAAACACCATTAATCCCACCCTCATGTGCACGGCCGAATACCAGCCGTGCATGGTCCACGCCGGGCCGTTCGCCAACATCGCCGTCGGCCAGAGTTCTATTATCGCCGACCGGATCGGCCTCAAGATGTTCGATTACCATGTGACCGAGAGCGGTTTCGGCGCTGACATCGGATTTGAGAAATTCTGGAATGTCAAGTGCCGCTTCAGCGGTCTCAAGCCCCACGTGTCCGTGCTCACCTCCACGATCCGCGCACTCAAAATGCATGGCGGCGGACCGAAAGTCGTAGCAGGATTGGCGCTGGATGAGGCATACACGAAAGAAAACCTGGCGCTCCTGGAAAAAGGCGTGGCCAACATGGTGCACCACATCGGCACGATCCGGAAAGCCGGAATCAACCCGGTGGTATGCATCAACTGCTTCCACACGGACACCAAGGATGAAATCGCTATGGTTCGGAAGTACGCCGAGAAAGCGGGGGCCCGCTGCGCGGTGTCCACCCATTGGGCGGACGGCGGTGACGGGGCCGTTGAGTTCGCAGAAGCGGTTAAGGAAGCCTGCGATGAGAAAAATGAATTCAAGTTCCTCTACCCGCTTAAAATGAAGCTGCGTGATCGCGTAGATACGATCGCCAGGGAAGTCTACGGCGCAGACGGCGTTGCCTGGAGCCCGGAGGCGGAAGCCAAGGCCAGGATGCTGGAAGGGGATTCCAAGTATGATGAATTCGCAACCATGATGGTCAAGACCCATCTGAGCCTGACCCATGATCCGGCCGTCAAGGGCGTGCCCAAGGGCTGGACCCTTCCCATCCGTGACGTGCTGATCTACTCCGGCGCCAAGTTCCTGTGCCCGTGCGCCGGAACCATCAGCCTCATGCCCGGAACCAGCTCCAACCCGGCCTTCCGCCGTGTGGATGTTGACGTGAACACCGGAAAAGTGAGCGGACTTTTCTAACCCGAGAGGGAAAACCGTACACAGAAAGAGGGCTGAAAATCAGCCCTCTTTTTTTGTTCTGCAGAGAGAAAGGAAGATCCCGTAACCAGGGGTTATGTTTCCGATACTTGATCTTCAAGGATGGTCAGAAGGAAAGAGCCGTCAGGAGGGCGCACCACCTGCAACCCGAATTGCGAAATTGTATTCACGAGAGGCCGCCCAAAAAGGAAATCCGTTTCTTCCGGAGCAATACCCATCTTTTCACAGACAAACGGCCGCAGATGATAATCGAATTTCAGTACCTCCAGGATCTGCTCAAGGGCCGTCTCCCCTGTTGAGTCTATCTCCCCGACCAGCGAGCCCACAATTTCATACGCACACCTTTTTTCGTGCTCCCGCATAAGGCCAAGCAGAACCCCGTCTTCGACAAAGTCTTCTCTCCGGGCCTTCGGGCGGGAGTAGGCGCTCATGAACCCGGATGAATCCCAGCACTCCAGGGCGGCGCACTGCACCGGCCTGTGTTCGTAGATGGTGCACGCGCTTTCGCTGTTGTCGTAAAAGATGCAGGCGCCCTGTCGGTCCCTGACCTTTATAATTTCCTCGCCGGCAGGACGTATCTCTTTAAGGACATTGTCCCGCACCATTTCGCCGGGTCGGATGGTGAAAAGGTCCTTATTCTCGATACAACCGTCGAGGATCAGCGGAATATCATCCGTCTGGAGGCTGGGAGTCGACTGCATGCAGCACTCCCCGCACCTGATGCAGGAATTTCTCTCTTTCGACATTGTCCTTATTTATCCAATTGTCATCCACAAATGGGTTCGGGCGGTAAATCCCCTCCCCCGGAGAGGAAAGCGTTAGTGACATCCCCAGGGAGGCTCAGGGAGGAAGCCTTTTCTGGAGTGACTGGCGAGAGGGCGTCGTTCTTTTCGTGACTTATCGGTAGGGGAACCCGCAGCTCGACGAAGTCGAGAATGCGGAGGGGGTAGCTATCCCACG
>CAZEGG010000150.1:0-8164 GCA_964511755.1 uncultured Desulfobacteraceae bacterium
CTATCCCACGCTGATAAGTCACTGAAAAGACCAGCCCGGAAGGCTCGGAACGGAAGAAATGGCTTTCTCCCTGACCGGCCCCGGGGACCATCTGACGTCTCCCTCTCAGCGGGGGGAGACTCACCGAGAGCAGGCAAGGACCCTGCGCTAGCGCCAGTCATCCATGACATACACGTCCGGCCGATTGTATCCTGCCTCGTCGGGGCGTTCCATCGCTACCCCGAGATTTTCAATGGTAAAACCCTGCTTGAACATCGCCGCATATGCGCGCCGCCGGGCCGTATTGACGCCGGCCGTCAGCCTGGACATCCCGTGTGCAGCGGCCAGGTGATCGCAGGCCCGGATAAGACGATCGAAGGCTTCCCCTGCGTCCGGTCCCGGCCGCACCGCCCCGAACTTGATGTAACAAGTGTCATCACCCGCTTCCGTACCGGGACCCAGATGGCAGACCGCCAGACCATCTACCTCGCTCCCTTGCCCCAGGAACAACGTGTGCCCGAGGCTGTGCCCGTGCACTGCAGCGATTTCCTGCGTCAAATCCAGCCCCTTGAAGATCTGATCCGTCATCCGGAGGCAGGCGCGGATGAATTCCCCCCGGACATCTTCTCTAACATCGGCATACCGGACATATGCGGGATTGGTCCCTGTTTTTTGGACGGTCCTGGACATGAGGGCCGTGAGGAAACGAGGCCAGAATCCGCATCCCTGGTACAATCCGACGTGCTTTTGACTGGAAGCAAAGGTGAAGAGTCCCATATGTGAGCATCCCCGGTGATCAAGCGCTCCGAGGACGGGCTCGATCAGCAGCTTGGCGATGCCGCGGTTCCAGAGGTCCGGGAGAACAGAGAGAGGGCCCATAAGCCCCACGGTTCCCCATCTGGTGCCCACATTGGTCCCCACCAGACGACCGTTCACCTCTGCGCCGAATGCGGCTGTGTGTTCAGCATAGAAGCGGGTGCTGACAAGCCGCCTGTCCAGGGCGTGGTTTTGCGGGTCCGCTATACCGAAGAATGTGCCGAAGGCAATGCGGAATATCTTTTCCGCATCCTCCAGGTCGTTTTCTCCCAGCGGACGTATATGAATATCGGGGTTTTGATACAACTCTATGTTTCCTTGACGGGTATCCCCAACAGCGCCTTTGCGAGCCGGATCTTCTTGTCCAGTTGACCCTCCCTGAAGATCATCACCCTCTGCGCCTGCGGAGATCCTGCACCATGCATCGATTCCACCAGAGCGGTTCCTCCGGTCATGGCCTCGATCAGCCGTGCGATTTTGACACGGTGTTTTGTGGGAATCCCTTTTGTCCCGGAGAAATACTTCTCAACCAGATGGCCGATTTCTTCGCTTTCCAGGTCATACTGGCTGGGCAGGGTTGCGATAAACCCGCCTGCCAGATCAAGGGCCAACCGGGCTATCTCAAAGTGAAACCGGGTGACATTCTGTTTGCAGACATTGGCCAGCATGGTGTCCACCATGTAGGCACCCGACGGGGTGGGGCACCCTTCCGCGGAACAGGCAATGGATGAGCTGTAAAGGGTCTCACACAGATGGATCATCTCTGTGACCTTGTCTTTAACATGGGAGGCGCCGGCGGTTCCCTGGATCTGTGCCAGGTAACTGACGGCCCCGGTCAGGACATCCATGAGACCTGTCTTGCAGGCCCCGTAATTGGCGCGGTGATGTGCGGCAAACCGGTAGACGAGCATACCGGTGAAATCTGTCTCGCCGTTCATAAACACCCTTTCCGCGGGAACAAACACATCTTCAAACGCGATCACCGCCTCCCCGCCCACGGCTCCGAAGGAAGGCTTCCCCACGTCAATCCGCTCCCGCCTGTCTCGCCGGTCATCGCTGGCCTGGCGGCCGAAGATCATGGTAATGCCCGGCGCGTCGACCGGTATCGCACAGACCACGGCGTAATCACTGGACCGGTCGTCCATGGCGGCCGTAGGCATGACCAGGATCTCGTGTGAATTCACGGCCCCGGTCATGTGGAGTTTCGCCCCCCGGATAACGAGGCCGTCATCTCTTCGCTCAACCACATGGACGTACTGATCCGGATCAGGCTGGTCCGCAGGGCCCTTGGACCGGTCGCCTTTCGGATCAGTCATGGCCCCCACCACCATCAGGTTTTCATCCTGGATCCGGGTCAGCCATTTTTTGAACCGTTCCAGATAGTCGGTCCCATATTTCTCATCTATTTCATAGACGACCGAGTAGGCAGCGTTGATCCCGTCGAAGCCTACGCACCTCTGAAAGCAGGTTCCGGTCTTCTGGCCCAATACCCGAAGGAGCTTCACCTTCTTGATCAGGTCCTCGATGTTCTGGTGGACATGGGTGAAGCGGCTTATGGTCCTGCCGGTCAGGTGAGAGACGGCCGTGGCCAGGTCTTTATACTTTTCGTCAGCAGCCAGGGCATAGGTCATGGCCGCGGCCCGTACATGGGGGGCGGTGGCCGGATGGCGGGTCACATCGCTGATCTTCTTGCCCCTGTAATAGATTCTTGGATGTAATTTCCTGAGGCTTTCAATATATTCTGCTCCATTGACAAGTTTCATCGCTGCTCCTTGTAGCATTTTTCTGTAAGACTCTGTTGAGAAGATACGGCGCCTGATCCTTTATAGCGAGTAAATTCCTTGCGGCTCTTGGCCGCAAACAGCAGGCTGGGCAGCGGTCGTTCTATTCCGGATAAATATTTGGGGTCTGAATATCGTGAGACAGCTCTGCTATCTTCATTGACAGGGGTGGGCGAAATTCATCAAACACAAGGAAATGAGGGCTTCCGGAAAACGACTTTACAATCCACCCAACAGGAGGTCCCTTTTATCGCAAAACCATAGTGGACATGCCGGTGCGGGTCAAGAAAAATCCTTCCAGCCCGGAACCATCGAACGAAATCCCGCCAATAACAGGGCGCTCTGAAGCCTACCGCGCTACGGAAGGAAATTTATCCGTTATTTATCGGCCGATCACCAGCCGAAGCGGATCGACCTCGCCTCGGAGGATTTTCAGTTCAGAATCGGACGGCGGCGGAGTGGTTGGGACAAAATCGGGTATCAGGGTTGTTTACAAGGTGTATAGACTCCCAGTGGAAGGAGAGAGGCCGGTCAGCTGATCAACGCAGATTCGACATGGCGGTTGCTGACGCAGATGAATTTATGAGGAAGGGCAATTTCTTTTTTAAACCATTTGCCGTCCTTTCTTGAGATCTCGATCATACTCACATTGGTCAAAGGAAGAAACCGATCGCTGGTTTTCTTTTTGAAAAGGCCGTAGAAGTCTCCCGCTATGTCGTAGAATGAATTAGAGACCAGTACAGTAATGATATTGACTCTTTGGAGTTTTTCCCGGCTCATCTGCACCATGGCGGAAGCGCGCATCCGTTCTCTTTCGTCGCTGATGCCCGGGTGGTCGTCATAAAAATAGAATATTTCATCGAGCCGTACCTGAATTTTGTCGTATTTCCTATACACAGACGTTTCATCGAACATCAACCGGACGTTGTGCATCAGGATGGCATTCTCAAAGCATTTTTCATTCGGATTTTTCCAGTAGATATTGGCGCTGTTGAATAGATCCGTGGTTCTGAATGATTCATTGGGAATATCGACCAGCCCTGAATACTTTTTCCCTAAGGATGTTACGACTGCCACCTGTCTCTGCTCGGCCATAGCTTTTTCTCCCCGCTGTATTGAAGGACCCTGTTTGAAATCCAAGCCGTCATGTGCGTCGACCTTCTTCCCCATGTTTTATATCGAGAGCCGACAGCTCTGTTCCAGAATATCGGCATTTTTTCGGGACAACATTAGCGATGTTGTGTCGTTTAATTGAAAGGTGCGAAGGGTGCAATACAATTGACACGTTCTGCGTGTCTTGGTACATGTTGCGGACAAACGACCACTCCGGCCATGTTTCCGGAGACGCTGCCGAAAAGGACCGAGGCATGACCCTTGATAAGAAAAAGCTGGCCGTCATTCATATCGTCGTAAAGGAACTCGGCCTTTCCGATCAGGAATATCGTGATCGATTGGAGGCTATTACCGGCGTACGATCCGCGAAGTATCTCGACGAACGGGGATTTCGCAGGCTCATGAATTATTTCGCAAGGAGCAGGTACTACAGAGCCAATCGAGACGGTCTTACTTTCCGGCAGAAGATGTACATCAGGAGCCTTAAAGACCGGCTCCACTGGGAGGAGCCCCACTTCGTGAATTTCCTGAAGAAATATCACAAGAAATCAGATATCGATACCTTCACCAGGAAAGAGGCTGCCAACGTCATAGAGTCCTTGAAGAATGTTCTGCGACACGAAAAGACAAAAACGGGAGTCAAAGGCGAAGAACAACGCCCTGAAAGGGCCGGGTAAAATCTGTCTCCGGAAAGGGTGGGAGACTCTTCGGGTTCACCACCGACACTTCTGCGTCGCTTCCCTCAATACATTTCCTGCTCTTTATTTTCCAGCTCGTGAGAGATTTGACTAATCAGTCTTTCCATGGCAGGGGCGAGGAGGTGGGTCTCTGTTCCGCTCACCTGTATCTGTCGTGGGTTGCCGCCGCCTTTTCCGTTCAGGAGTTCGGAGACGGTTGAAGTGAGCGATCCGAGATCCAGGGGACCTTTTTCCGATTGGCCGAGGATCACCGTTGCCCGGTCGGATTCTATCCCGAAAAGGCAGACTGTTTTGGGATACGCGGTCATCTGCCGGCACAAGGTCTGGACCGACTTGACGTCCCGGTCGGCAAAAACAGCATGGTCGAAGAATAGTCCGCCGACCTTCCGTGCCCGGGCGGACCGCTCGGCCGCTTCATAGACCAGCAGCTGCTTTTCAAGTTTCTTGAGCCGCTTCTGCTGATCCAGAAGCCGGTCAATCCCGTTGAGCAATTCCGATTCCGCAAGAGTGAGACGGCGTGAGGCCGTTTCCAGAATTTCCGTCTTTTGGTGCATGGCCCTGAGCGTACGGTATCCGCAAAGAAAGGTTACGCGTGAACCGTCCTTGTATTTTTCGAACCGGATGATCTTGATCAGCCCGATTTCACCCGTTGCCTTTACATGAGTCCCGCAACACGCCGACCAGTCGTATTGATCGACCTCCACGATGCGTATGCTTCCGTCAACGGAAGGGGGTTTGCGCAGCGGGAATCGTGAAAAGGTTTCTTCCGTGGCTTCATGGATCCGTACCTGCAGATTCTCAAATACCACCCGGTTGGCCTCTTCTTCCACCTTCCGGATTTTTTCCCAGGTCAGGCCCGATGCGGCAAGGTCGATTGTGGTGACCTCCTCACTCAGGTGGAACCCTATGGTCTTTGCACCCAGGACCTGAAAGAATGCCTCAGAAAGCACATGCTGGCCCGTATGCTGCTGCATGTAGTCGAAGCGGCGCGTCCAATCCAGTTTGCCCCGTACCTTTCCGGCAGGAATTTTTCCATCCACGATGTGAATGACGGTCCCGCCTTCTTCGACCACATCAAGTACGCGCATACCCTGCAGGGTTCCGGTGTCGTGCGGCTGGCCGCCGCTGGTGGGATAGAAAAACGTGCGGTCCAGAACCACGCCCTGTCGGCCATTAATGGTCTTGGTTTCAATGACTCTTGCTTCGAACTCGGTTTGATAAGCGTTTGCCGCAAAGCCTCTATCGGTTTCCATCTTTTCATCCAATCTGCCGTTCCGTGACATTCTGATGAGCTTTCCTGTTTTCGTCATGGTATCCGGGTATCAGGTTCTCCTTCACTATAGATCAGCTCGTATCCATCCACAAATGGATTTTGGTCAGTGGTGTGTTTCCAGTCCGGAAATGATATATTTCCACCAAGAGTGGAGCGTTCTGAAACCTGTTGCGAAGCAGTCGAATCTTGCGATCCCCGGGGGATACGGATCGGACAAATGTGCGTTGCATTTTGTGGTTGTTCCACGGTAAGATGCAGGAAAGCAAGAGAGAAAAGTATCCCTGATCCACCATCAAGGCATCATTTGAGGCGTTGCCTTCGCTCGCTCCTCCTTGCGACGTATTGGTTATACGTCTCAGTCGTCGCTCCTTGGCGCCTTGCATCTGACACCTTGCTGGTGACCGGGGATTCCGCCAAATCATGTAGAGAAACTCATAGTGCGAAAATTAGATGGTGGATTTGGGGTATTTGGCTGCCGTATTGAACCTGTTGTGGAATTCCGGCAAGTCCTGGTAAAAGGCGAGAACTTTCAGAGGGAAAGGAGTGTCAGATGCAAGCCAATAGACTGGTATTTGTTTTTATCGCGCTCTTGGTCGCGCTTGGTTCGACCACGGCATATGCTTTCAGGTGCGGCAATAACCTTATAGAGGTCGGAGATTTTGAATACAAAGTATTGAGGTCTTGCGGCGAGCCCATGTCAAGGGATGTCGTCGGGTATAAGATTAACGAAAACGGGGATCGTGAAGCAAAGATCGAGCATTGGGTCTACGGCCCCAAGAACGGGATGTATACCATTCTTATAATTGAAGGAGGTGTCGTAAAGAAGATCATATCACAAATGGCAAATTGACAAGGCCTTGGAGAGAAACCAGGGCCGCTTCCCTTCATAAAAGAGGTTGAGGATATTCAGCACTCACTTTCCGGACGGGTCCTGTCTTAGGCATTGCCTGCTTGAGGTCCGTTCTTTCACTGCACTCTTTGCAGAATATGCAGGGAGTTCAGTGCGTCGTGGAGATGCCCTCAAGCAGCGTGAACTTTAAATTCTGGATGTTGGAAAATCGGAACATTCCATTCCTATCACAGGGTCCATCCTCCTTCCCAAGGAAACCAAAGACTTATGATGGCCTGACGGTCGAGCATTTTTTCGTTTCACCCCAAAAGAAGAACTCCGAGTTCTCATGCCTTCTCTTCGGTTCCGAATAAGTACATAAAAATCAATACGTTGTAATCATGGCACAGGCGTTGCGATATCGTTTTCAGTCTTTATGCAAGTCCAAGCCGAAACAATATCCGGCGATCCGCGTGCGTGTTGATGCTCCTTGACGGCAGTGAACCTTCAAGAGAAACGGAACCTGGGAGAAAAAGAAAAATGGATTCCATATGTATACCCCATGAGAGACGCAAGATTATCAGGTTTGCGGACAAGAAGCTGCCCTATGACCTGTTCCTGAAGCTTGCTGTCTTTCCCGCTTTGTCGTTGTTGGCCTTGGTCGTCTATCTCATGACCGAAGATTACGAGAGCGCCTGGTACATACTGCAGGAAGCGACTTCGGGCCAGATTTTGGTGCTCGCATCGAAGGTCCTTTTTGTGACCAGTTTTTCGGCATTTGTTTGGCGGATCATACTTATTCTGTTCTATTACCGGCCTGCCAAGGCGTGCAGCGATGAAGAACTTCCTGTCTGCACCGTAGTCGTTCCTGCTTACAATGAAGGGAAGCAGGTGCTTGAGACGGTCAAGAGCATTGCCTCGAGCGACTATCCGGCGGAGAAGCTTTCCATCATCGCAGTGGACGACGGGAGCACGGACGACACCTGGCATTGGATCCAAATGGCGGCCAGAGAATTTCCGGACCGGGTGCTCACCCGCCGGCAACCCGTAAACAGGGGAAAACGCCAGGCGCTCCGGGAGGGTTTCCAGCACGGAAGAGGGGATGTGTATGTAACGATCGACAGCGATTCGCTGGTTGAGCCGCAGACCATCCGGAGGCTGGTAAGTCCTTTGGTGCGCGACCCGCGTGTGGGAGCGGTCGCCGGAAACGTCCGGGTGCTGAATCGAAACGAGGGCCTGATTCCCCGAATGCTCGAAGTCAGTTTCGCCTACAGCTTCGACTTCCTTCGTGCCAGCCAGAGTGCGGTGAATTCAGTGCTCTGCACGCCGGGGGCCTTGTCGGCGTATCGCAGGGATATTGTCCTCAATGTGCTGCCCCAGTGGCTGAATCAGAGATTCTGCGGACGGCTTGCCAACATCGGCGAGGATAGGGCGATGACCAACCTGGTTCTGAAAAGCGGCTATCATGTCCACTATCAGCGCGATGCGATGGTCTTCACCAATGTGCCCACGAAATATACCAACCTGTGCCGGATGTTTCTCCGCTGGGCGAGGAGCAATGTTCGGGAAACGATTGTCATGACGAGGTTTGCTTTCGGCAGGTTCCGCGAAACCCCTGCAATGGGGGCGCGGATCAATCTCCTGCTCGGATGGCGAAACATGACCGTGGGACAGA